>DASQKT010000356.1:0-3429 GCA_035630415.1 Skermanella sp. | reverse complement strand
GGCCGGGCTGGCGTTCCGCCGCCGGTTCTTCGGGTCGGGCGTGATCTTCTACATCGCGGTCGCCAGCCTGATCGTGCCGTCGATCCTGGTCAGCCTCGGCATCGGCCTAATGTTCAACATCATGGAGTGGGAGCCGAACTGGTACAGCTCCGGCCTGGGCGCGCATCTGACATGGACGCTGCCGTTCGGCCTGCTGATCATGTTCGCGGTGTTCAACCGCTTCAACCGCGCCTACGAGGAAGCGGCGCGCGACCTTGGCGCCACGCCATGGCAGACCATCCGCTTCGTCGTGTTGCCGATCATCGCCCCCAGCGTCATCGGCATCGCCCTGTTCGGCTTCACGCTGTCCTACGACGAGTTCGCCCGGACGTTGATGACGGCGGGTAGCTTCAACACGCTGCCGCTGGAAATCTACGGCATGACCACCAACGTCACGACGCCGGTGCTCTATGCCCTCGGCACCCTGACTACCGCGATCTCCTTCGTGGTGATCCTGGCGGCGCTGGGCGGCGTGCTGTTCATGCAGCGCCGCCGGGCGCGGCACGGCTCGGATGCCGCTTGACCGGTCGGAACCGGTATAAAGCCGTCAGCCTCCAGTCCGCGATGCGGGCGAAGCACGCGACGGCCATTGCAGCCAAAGCTTGGCCGTGCAAACCAGGAGAGGCAGGACAAGGCCGATCCAGCAGACCCAGTGCCAGAGGCCGTCTCCGATGATGGCCGAGGCGAGCCCTATGAAGGTAAGGACCGCGAGGGCCGAGGGGATGCGCCAGACGCCGTTCATGCCTTGCTGCCCATCCGGCTTCCGGAAGCGGCCTGGGCGTCAGAGTCCGCCGTCGCGGAGCGCGTCCGTGGACGCTTCAGCCAGACCACGAATCCCGCTACGGTCACCACACCGGTAATGATGGTGAAAAGCGCCCATAGAATCTGAAGCGGCAGCCCACCGTAGTCGCCGAAATGGAAGGGGCCGGACAGCAGCACGGCGGTGATGTACCAGGGCATCGCCGCCGTCTCGGTCAACTGCCCCGTTTCGGCGTCCACCAGAGCGACGCTGAGCAGCTTCTCGGTCAATTCGGTTCGACCGCGCACCATCACGCTGAAATGGCGATCGCTCGAATATTCATTGCCGGGAAAAGCGATGAAGGCCAGTTCCATATCCGGGAAGGCCGCCAGTCCCGCCTGCGCCGCGCGGTCGAGGGTAACCGGAGTACCGGTCATCGGCTCGGTATGGCGGCCGATCATGGAGACAAGCTCGGTCTGCTGCCAATAGCTGATGATCAGCGGCGAGAACGACAGGATGGCGCCCGTCAGCCCGACCACCAAGGCCCAGACCAGCGTCGCGACCCCGAACAGGTTGTGCAGGTCGATGTTGGCGATGCGGGTGCCCCGGCGGAAGCGCAGCAAGCCGAAGGCCAGTTTCTTCATGAAGGGACCATAGACGACAAGTCCGCTGACCGTGCTGGCGACGAACAGAAGCCCCATGACGCCGACGAACATCTGCCCGGCGAAGCCGGCGAAAAGATCGACGTGCAGTTTCAGTAGAAAGCCCGTGAAGGTATCCTCCGGCGGCTCCAGAACTTGGTTTGCGCCGGTGTAGCCGTTCAGCACGACCCAGCGTCCGTTTTCGAAGTCGCGGTCACCGGGAGCACTGATGAAGATGTAGTTGGCGGCGGGTTCCTCCGGATCGAAGGAGATGAGCTTGGGCACAAACGCCGGATCGACCTTCCGCGCGGTATCGGCGAGCGACTGGAGGGGCAGGCGCGCCTGCCCCTCCACGTAGCTGGTGTCGAATTCATCGCCCAGCAGATGTTCGATCTCGTGGTGGAAAACCAGGATCAGTCCGGTGACGCAGAGGATCAGCAGGTTCACCGAGCAGATCAGGCTGGTCCAGCGGTGAACCAGCCGCCAGCGACGCAGGTTCGCGGGTGTCATGGCAGTCTCCATTGCCGGAGGTGATGCTTGATGGGGGCGGGATACGTCACCACCGGTAACGCAGCCCGGCGGTCACCGTCCGTTCAAAACCATAGGCGCACCACTCGCCGAAGTAGCAGGACGCCACATATTCCTTGTTGAAGATGTTCTTGGCATTGATCGATACCTCGGCCCCGGCCAGCTTGGGTGACAGAGCTTCCAGGTCGTAGGAAACGGCGGCATCGACCAGCGTGAAGGACGGCACCTTGAAGGTGTTGGCCGCATTCACGGTGCTGCCGGTAAAGCGCACGCCGCCGCCAAGGCTGAGGCCTTCCAGAACCGAGCCTTCCGGCATCCGGTACATAGCCCAGCCCGACGCCTGATGGCGCGGGATGGCAGCCAGCCGGAAACCTTCCCGCCCGTCGTTGTCCTTGGTGTATTCGGTGTCGAGATAGGTGTAGGCGCCGATGACGTCGAGCTGCTCGGTGAGACCCACCTTGGCTTCCAGTTCGATGCCGCGCGAACGCGCTTCGCCGCTTTGGACGGAGAAGCCCGGACGGTCCGGGTCACTGGTCAGCAGGTTGCTGCGGGTGAGTTCGAAGACCGCCGCTGTGAACAGGCTGTTCGTTCCCGGCGGCTGATACTTGACGCCGGCTTCATACTGGGTTCCCTCCTCGGGATCGAAGAGGTTGCCAAAGAAATCGGTGCCGGTCTGCGGCGTGAACGACTCCGCGTAGCTGACATAGGGCGCTATGCCGTTCTCGAAGACGTAGGTCAGGCCGGCGCGGCCGGTCAATGCCTGATCCGACTGGCGCGAGGTCCCGAAGTCAGTGGCCGTCTTGGACTCGACCCAGTCGCTGCGTCCGGCGAGCGTCAGGATGAAACCGCCCAACTGGAGCTGGTCCTGTAGGTAGACACCGTACTGGTTTACATCGAGATCGGTGCGGCTGGTGGCTGGCGGGACGATCGGCAGCCCATAGACCGGTGCGAAGATGTCCTGCGTGGGACCCACGCCGAAACCGGGGGCGTAATGGCCGTCGAGCCGCTGATAGTCGAAGCCGGCCAGTACCGTGTGGTTGACCGGCCCGGTAGTCAGGCGGCCTTCGACCTGATTGTCCAGCGTGTAGGAATCCATCGCCTCGCGCGACGTTGCGACGCCACGAAACAGGGTGCGGAAGTCCGGCGCCAAGCCGTTGGCGTAGACGCTGTCATAGTCGGCTTCGGTGCGCAGCCAGCGGCCGTTCAGACGCACGCTCCAGGTATCGTTGAGCCGCTTGTCGAAGTCGTAGGCGACCGACGTCTGCGTGCGGTCGTACTGCTCGAAATTCGGGTCGCCGTCATAGAAATCGACCGGGATCTTTCCGAGCGGGTTCGCCAGGACCGTTCCTTGCGGCGGGACGCCGCCGTAGGAATTGGACTTGGGATCACGCTGGTAAAAGCCGAAAAGCGTCAGGCTGGTGTCCTCGTCGGGCCGCCAGGTAAAGGAGGGGGCCAGGGCGACGCGCTCGTTCTCTGTCGTGC
>DASQKT010000355.1:0-2169 GCA_035630415.1 Skermanella sp. | reverse complement strand
GCGGCCGCGGCCGGCGTGTCGACCGTCCCCGGCTACCTCGGCGAGATCCAGACCGCCGCCCACGCGCTCTCCATCGCCAAGGAGATCGGCTACCCGGTGATGATCAAGGCGTCCGCCGGCGGCGGCGGCAAGGGCATGCGCGTCGTGGCCGACGCCGCCGAATTCGATGACCAGTTGAACGGCGCCAAGCGCGAGGCGATCAACTCCTTCGGCGACGACCGCGTGCTGATCGAACGCTACGTCGCAAGGCCGCGCCACGTCGAAATCCAGGTCTTCGCCGACACCCAGGGCAATTGCGTCTACCTGTTCGAGCGCGACTGCTCGATCCAGCGCCGCCACCAGAAGGTCGTGGAAGAGGCTCCCGCCCCGAACCTTGACCCGCACACCCGGCGACGGATGGGCGAGGCCGCCGTGGCTGCCGCCAAGGCCATCGGCTATGTCGGGGCGGGGACGGTCGAGTTCCTGCTGGATGAGGACGGCTCGTTCTTCTTCATGGAGATGAACACCCGTCTCCAGGTCGAACATCCGGTGACCGAATACATCACCAACCAGGATCTGGTGGAATGGCAGCTTCGCGTCGCCGCCGGCGGACCTCTGCCACTCAATCAGGACCAGTTATCGATCCACGGGCACGCCATTGAGGTGCGGCTCTACGCCGAGGATCCGCAGAAAGGTTTTCTGCCCCAGACCGGCAGACTGGATCATCTGGTCTTCCCGCCGGAGGACGCCTTTGTCCGCGTCGACACCGGCGTCAGGTCAGGGGACGCCATCTCGATCCACTACGACCCTATGATCGCCAAGCTGATCGTCTGGGCCGACGATCGTCCTTCCGCTGTGCGCCGGTTGCGGACGGCCTTGAGCCAGACCCAGGTGGTTGGGCTGGGAGCGAACACGGAATTCCTGCTCGCCATTGCCTCACACTCCGCTTTCCTGGCGGCGGATCTCGACACCGGGTTCATCCAGCGCCACGAGACTGACCTGCTCCCCGAACCGGCTCCCGCCGGTGATGACGTATTGGCTTTCGCGGTGCTCGGCGTCCTGCTGGACCGCCAGGCGAAGGCGCAGGCACGGGCAGCCGCTTCCGGCGACCCGTACAGCCCCTGGGCCGGCAACGACGGCTGGCGCCTGAACGACGATGCCCATGACACACTGGCTCTGCGTGACGGCGGGACCGATAGGCCGGTGCATCTGATCTACCAGCGGGGCGGCTACCGGCTTGACCTTCCGGGCGGCACCGTCGAAGCTTCGGGACGGCTGGCGGAAGATGGCACCCTGACGGTCGATCTGGGGGGCCGGCGCACCAGCGCCACCATCGTCCGGCGTGGGGCGGACATCACCGTGTTCCACCAGGGGGGCAGCCACCGCCTGACTCTGATCGAACCGCTGGCCGGGACCGACGACGCCGAAGCGCCGGGTGGCAAGCTGATCGCTCCGATGCCGGGCCGCATCATCGCGGTGCTGGCCGAAGTGGGCGCCGAGGTGACCAAAGGCCAGCCGCTGATCGTGATGGAGGCGATGAAGATGGAGCACACCATCAAGGCTCCCGCCGAAGGGCGGATCGGAAAAGTTCGCTACGCCGTCGGCGATCAGGTCGAGGACGGCGCCGAACTGATCGTCTTCGAGGAGGCATGACAATGGCGCTTCCCACACAGGTCAAGATCGTTGAAGTCGGTCCCCGCGACGGGCTTCAGAATGAAAAAACGATTGTCCCATTGGCAGTCAAAGTCGAGTTGATCGACCGTCTGTCGGATACAGGCTTGCCGGTAATCGAAGCCGGAGCGTTCGTGTCGCCCAAATGGGTTCCGCAGATGGCCGACACATCCGACGTACTGGCGGCTATCCAGCGGCGGCCTGGTGTTGGCTATCCCGTGCTGGTGCCCAACACCAGGGGGCTGGAGCAGGCGATAGCGTCGGGCGTTGAGGAAATCGCGATCTTCGGCGCGGCGTCGGAGGCCTTCAGCGCAAAGAACATCAACTGCTCCATCGCCGAAAGCCTGGAGCGTTTCCGCCCTGTGGCGGAGGCGGCACTGGCCCAGGGCATTCGCGTGCGTGGCTATGTCAGTTGCGTGCTCGGTTGCCCCTACCAGGGCGAAGTCCCGGTCGCGGAAGTCGCCCGCGTGTCGAAGGCGTTGCTTGATCTCGGCTGCTATGAAATCTCACTCGGCGACA
>DASQKT010000354.1:0-4115 GCA_035630415.1 Skermanella sp. | reverse complement strand
ATGATGTCGGGGGCGTGGCCGCCGCCGGCGCCTTCGGTGTGGAAAGCGTGGATGTTGCGGCCCTTGAAGGCGGCGATGGTGTCCTCGACGAATCCCGACTCGTTGAGCGTATCGGTGTGGATCGCGACCGCGATGTCCATGTCCTCGGCGACGGTCAGGCAGGTGTCGATCGCCTGGGGCGTGGTGCCCCAGTCCTCGTGCAGCTTGAGGGCCACGACGCCGGCGTTGATCTGCTCGACCAGAGCCGCTGGCTGGCTGGCGTTGCCCTTGCCGAACAGGCCGAAGTTGACCGGCAGAGCTTCGAGCGCCTGGAGCATGCGGTCGATGTGCCAGGGTCCTGGCGTGCAGGTGGTGGCCGAGGTGCCGGCAGCCGGCCCCGTTCCGCCGCCCATCAGCGTGGTGACGCCGCTGTACAGTGCTTCCTCCGCCTGCTGCGGGCAGATCGCGTGAATATGGACGTCGAGCCCGCCGGCGGTGACGATCTTGCCCTCACCCGCGATCACCTCGGTACCGGGACCGACGATGATCGTGACGCCGGGCTGGACATCCGGGTTGCCGGCCTTGCCGATGGCGGCGATCCGGCCGTCCCGGATGCCGATATCGGCCTTGACGATGCCCCAGTGGTCGATGATCAGGGCATTGGTGATGACGGTATCGACGGCGCCGTTGGCGCGGGTCACCTGTGACTGGCCCATGCCATCGCGGATGACCTTGCCACCGCCGAACTTGACTTCCTCACCGTAGATCGTGTGGTCGGCCTCGACCTCCACGATCAGCTCGGTATCGGCAAGGCGGATGCGGTCGCCGGTGGTGGGACCGAACATGGCGGCATAGTCGCCGCGATCGATACGATAGGCCATGGCGGTCGCCTCCCGTGATTTCAGAGCTTGCCGTTGATCTTGCCGGTGAAGCCATGGACTTCGCGGGTACCGGCATAGGCCACCAGATTGACGGAGCGGGTCTGGCCCGGTTCGAAACGGACGGCAGTCCCGGCTGGAATGTCGAGACGGAAGCCCCGCGCCTTTTCCCGGTCGAAGGACAGCGCACCGTTGGTCTCGAAGAAGTGATAGTGCGAGCCGACCTGAATCGGCCGGTCGCCGGTGTTGGCGACATCGAGGGTAATGGCTTCCCGTCCGTCGTTTAGGACGATTTCACCGGGCTTGATGAACAGCTCACCAGGGATCATGGCGGAACCCTCCTTCAGCGAATCGGCAGGTGGACGGTGACCAGCTTGGTTCCGTCGGGAAACGTCGCTTCTACCTGGATCTCATGGATCATTTCGGGGATGCCCGGCATGACTTGGTCGCGGGTGATGACCTCGGCCCCGTCGCGCATCAGCTCGGCGACGCTCCGGCCGTCACGGGCACCTTCGACCACGAAGTCGGTGATGAGGGCGATGGCTTCCGGATAGTTCAGCTTGACGCCGCGCTCCAGCCGGCGCCGCGCTACCACGGCGGCCATGGCAACCAGCAACTTGTCCTTCTCGCGCGGTGAAAGGTTCATGGCTCCGTCCCTGAAGTCAGATTGTCACTGGATGCGAACGATCACCGGCATATGCTCGAAAGTCAAAGCTTCATACATCCCAAAGCCTTGGCAAGCGTGCCGGAAGGCCGGCAGCATGGGACCGGAAGGCCGACCAGAAGCGAGCATAGTCCCGCCGCAGATGATGGGCCGGAGTGCCGATCCACCGAATCAAAAGCAGACCGTCGAAGCAGGTCGCAGCCGCCCGCACACCGGGCGTCACCGCCTCCAGCAGCGATCGCGCGGCATCCAGGTGCCGGTCCGCGTCGGGAGCGGCGTAGAGGATCGTGCCATAGGCGGTCGCTCCTCCGAAACACGCGGGATGATCGAGGATCGTAGCGATATCGCCGTCGAGATGCAGGGCGTCCGCCCAGATCAGGCGCCCGTCCCGCCGGACTTCCCAGGCATCCCGCGCCAGCCCATAGGTGAACCGCTCGCCGTGGGCGGTCCGGCCGAACACGAGCAGTTCGCCGGCCAATGCCCGCCCCTCGCCCGCGACATCGAGTGAGGTCGTTCGGCGCAGGCGTGCGCCGTCGAACAGGATGGCTTCCTGCGGCAGCCATTCCATCCAGGCGCCGTCGCCGGCCTTGAGATCGGTGGAAACGACGACATCCGGACCGTTGGACCGGTAGACCTTCTCGGCTGCCTGGGTGGTGACCATGGCTCGCGCATCGGCGCCGAGGGACACCGCTATATCGAGCCGGTCGCCGCCGACCAGACCGCCGGACGTCGTGACCAGGGTTGCCAAGGCGAGATCGCCGGAGCGTGGGTTCGGAAACAGGACTCGCAGCGGATCGTGATGGAACAGGCGGACGAGCCGGGTGGCGCCGTCACGGCGTTCGAAGGCGATCTCGGCGTTGCCATGAATGGTGAGACGGGGGGACGTGTCGGAGGAGGCAGTATCGGGTGAAGCGGTGTCGGCGAAGTACAGCGGGATATCCGGCGCCATCGTCAAAGGCGCGAAACGTCAGTAAAGGTCATCCTGTGTCATCCCTGCCAAGCTCTTGTCGCGGCATGATAACGCGGCAGGCGGCATGGTGAAAGGATATCCCGCATATCCGGCTGAACGCCCACGCGTGTCGGCATGGGCGCGCTACCCGGCGGTCACTGGTCGCGCGGCGAGACCACCGTGAAGCTGCTCATGTCCTCCTTGAGCCGTTCCACGTCCGGGATCTGGCCTTTGACCAGGAAGCATACGGTTTCCGCGATGTTCGTGGCGTGGTCGCCGATCCGCTCGATGTTCTTCGCGATGAACATCAGATGGGTGCAGGCAGTGATCTGCTGCGGCGACTCCATCATGTATGTCAGCAATTCCCGGAACAGGCTGGTATAGACAGCGTCCACCTCCGCATCGCGTGCCCGCACCGCCATGGCGAGGTCGTAATCCTCGTCGACATAGGCCTTGACGACGTCGTGGACCATGGTTGCCGCCGTCTTGCCCATCCGGTTCAGCGACTTCATCGGGCCGGTCGGCGGTACCTGGGTCAGGGCCATGACGCGCTTGGCGCAATTGCTGGAGAAATCGCCGACTCGTTCCAGGTTGGTGCTGATCTTCAACGCCGAGATGACTTCCCGCAGGTCCTTGGCCATGGGTTGCCGGAGCGCCAGGACGCGGACGACCAGCGCCTCGATGTCCGCTTCGTTCCGATCCAGTTCGACGTCGCGGGCGATGATGCTGGTTGCGAGGTTCTCGTCGCGGGATACCAGCGCCTCCATGGCGCGAATCAACTGCTCTTCGGCCAGACCGCCCATTTCGGCGATCTTCCTGTGGAGTGTGGCGAGTTCGGTATCGAATGCGACCACCGTGTGTCCTGACGGCATGTTCCGCTTCCTCATAAGCAAATTCAGTCCCGGCGGAAATTCGGCGATGCCGATCCCTTTCCGGCTGCCGGGCCAACCATCCGGCAACATGATCTTAACCGCTATGCGTCAATTTCTATACTGGCAAGCGCTTAACGTGGATATCTACCCGCACGGTCCCACACAATAAAACCTTTCATTCCGTACTTCTCGAATTCTGGACAGGGCATTTCATGACGCCGCACGAGCTGGTTGCCATTCTTGATAAGCACGAGCGCTGGCTTGCCAAGAAGCCCGGCGGCATACGCGCCAACCTGGCGATGGTCGACCTGCAAGGAATGCATCTCGCCGGCTCGACCCTCGAGTCCTGCAAGCTGTCGGGAGCGATCATGACCGGCTGCGACATGACCAATGCGAACCTCAGCTATTCGGACCTGTTCGCCGCCCATATGACCAAAGCCGACATGTCGGGCTGCAACCTGTACCGCGCCGATCTGCGCGGCGCCCATATGCGGGGCGCCCGGCTGAAGGGAGCTATCCTGCGGGAGGCGGACCTGCGCGGCGGCGCACTGCTCGACCGACGCTCGTCGGGCACCAGCGTGCTGAAATCGGACCTTACCGGAGCTAATTTCGACGATGCGCTGCTGGCCCGCGCCAACCTGTCGGGCGCCGACATGTCGGAGGTCAGCATGTCGGGCGCCGACTGCCAGGGCGCCATCATGACCGGCGTCAACCTGAGCGGCGCCAACGTCAAGAACTCCAACCTGTCGAAGGCCGACCTGAAAGGCGTGAAC
>DASQKT010000353.1:0-4287 GCA_035630415.1 Skermanella sp. | reverse complement strand
CGCGCCTGCATCTCGTAGATCTCCGGGAAGGAGATGCCGAGACGGCAGCCGCGATGGCCGAGCATCGGGTTGGATTCGTGAAGCTGGCCGGCGCGGTGGCGCACCTTCAGGATATCGGTGCCCGCCGCCTTGGCGACCTCTTCCATCTCCGCGTCGGAGTTCGGCAGGAACTCGTGCAGCGGCGGGTCGAGCAGGCGGATGGTGACTGGCAGGCCCTTCATGATGGTGAAGAGTTCGACGAAGTCCCTGCACTGCATCGGAGCGATCTTGGCGAGCGCCGCGCGGCGGCCCTGCTCGTTCTCCGCCAGGATCATCTCGCGCACCGCGACGATGCGGTCGGCGTCGAAGAACATGTGCTCGGTACGCGACAGGCCGATGCCTTCAGCGCCGAACTTGACGGCGGTGCGGGCGTCCAGCGGGGTTTCCGCGTTGGTCCGGACCTTCATGCGGCGGATCTCGTCGGCCCAGCCCATCAGGGTGGCGAAGTCGCCGGACAGTTCCGGCTGGATCGTCGGCACGGCGCCCAGCATCACTTCGCCGGTCGAGCCGTCGATCGTGACCAGATCGCCGGCCTTGATCGTGACGCCGCGAACGGTGACGGTCTGGCCCTTGTAATCGACCCGCAGCTCACCGGCGCCGGCGACGCAGGCCCGGCCCATGCCGCGCGCGACCACGGCCGCGTGGCTGGTCATGCCGCCGCGGGTGGTCAGGATGCCGCGGGCGGCGTGCATGCCGTGGATGTCTTCGGGGCTGGTCTCGATCCGGCACAGGATGACGGACTCGCCAAGCTGGGCCTGGGTCTCGGCCTCGTCGGCGCTGAACACCAGCTTGCCCGACGCGGCGCCGGGGGAGGCCGGGAGGCCGCGCGCGATGACGGTGCGCTGGGCCTTGGGGTCGAGCGTCGGGTGCAGGAGCTGGTCGAGCGAAGCGGGGTCGATCCGCTGGATCGCCTGTTTGCGGTCGATCACGCCCTCGGCGGCCAGATCGACCGAGATCTTCAGGGCGGCGGCGGCGGTGCGCTTGCCGGTCCGCGTCTGGAGCATGTAGAGCTTGTTCTGCTGGACTGTGAATTCGATGTCCTGCATGTCGCGGTAGTGGCCTTCCAGCCGCAGACGCACCGCGTCGAGCTGGTGGAACACTTCCGGCATGACTTCTTCCATGGAAGGCAGGTCCGATTTGTTGGCCTGCTTGCCGGCGATGGTCAGGTGCTGCGGGGTGCGGATGCCGGCGACGACGTCCTCGCCCTGGGCATTGACCAGATATTCGCCGTAGAAGGCATTCTCGCCGGTCGAGGGGTTGCGGGTGAAGGCGACGCCGGTGGCGCAGTCCTCGCCCATGTTGCCGAACACCATGGCCTGGATGTTGACGGCGGTGCCCCACTCGGCCGGGATGTCGTGCAGGCGGCGGTAGGTGATCGCGCGCTGGTTCATCCAGGAACTGAACACGGCGCCGACGGCGCCCCAGAGCTGTTCGTGGACGTCCTGCGGAAAGGGCCGGCCAAGCTCGTGCTCGACCACTTCCTTGTAGCCTTCGATCACGGCCTGCCAGTCGGCGGCGACCAGTTGGGTATCGAGGGTGATGTCGCGGTCGCGCTTGACGTTTTCGAGGATGTCCTCGAAGTGGTGATGCTCGACGCCGAGCACAACGTTGCCGTACATCTGGATGAAGCGGCGGTAGCTGTCATAGGCGAATCGGGCGTCGCCGCTGCGCCGGACCAGACCTTCGACTGTGATATCGGTCAGGCCGAGGTTGAGGACGGTGTCCATCATGCCGGGCATGGAGGCGCGGGCGCCGGAGCGGACCGAGACCAGCAGCGGGTTTTCCGGATCGCCGAAGCCGGCGCCGATGCTCTTTTCGACGGCGGCCAGCGCTACGGTGACCTGTTCCTTCAGGTCGGACGGATATGTGCGGTCGTTCTTGTAGTAATAGGTGCAGACTTCGGTCGTGATCGTGAAGCCGGGCGGCACGGGCAGGCCCAGATTGCTCATCTCCGCAAGGTTAGCGCCTTTGCCACCGAGCAGGTTCTTCATTTCCGCCCGGCCTTCGGCCTTGCCGTCGCCAAAGCTGTAGACCCAGCGGGTAGTGACCTGATTGCCCATGGTTATCCCCGGTAACTCCTGTGATGAACTTTCACGCTGGCACGACCCTGGTTAAATCCCCGGTAATGCCGGCGCCTCCCCTATACCGCCCGGATGGGGCGGGTAATCCATGTCCCGAATGCGGCGCCCCGGACGGCGGACACGGCCTTTTGAGGCCGGACCTGCCGTCCGGGGCGCCGCATCAGGAAACGTTTCGAACGGCATCCCGGTTTCACCCGCGACATCAGGCCGCGCCCGTGTGCCGTCAAGCGTCATGGTCGCCGCGCTTGGCGATCTATCCCTCAATTCTGGAGAAATCCGCAATGCGATTCAAGGTCGCGGGTATCTGACTGAGAAGACGCAGGCGGTTTACACGTAATGGGGGCTGATCCGCATTGACCGTTACTTTGTCGAAGAAAGCATCCACCGGCGCACGTAGTGCCGCCAGTGCTCCCATGCACCCGACGAAATCTTCAGCCGCCAGAAGCGGTACTGCGTTCTTTTCCGCTGCCGCCAACGACTTAAACAACGCCTCTTCCTCGGCCAGTTCCAGCAAACCCGCTTCCGGAGCATCGCCGTAGGTACGGCCGTCCTTCTTTTCCTCGATCCGGACGATGTTGCTGGCCCGACGGTATGCCACCAGGAGGTTGGCGCCGTCGTCGCTGCCGAGGAAGCCCTGAAGCGCCTCGACGCGGGCGAGCAGCCGGACCAGATCGTCTTCGCCACCGAGGGCAAAGACGGCGTCGACCAGATCGTGGCGGACACCCCGGTCGCGCAGCACCACCTTCAGGCGGTCGGCGAAGAAGTCGAGGAGCTGGCCTGCGGTATCGGACGCCGGGATCAGCCTGTCGGCGCTCTGGAGCTTGTGCGCCAGGGCGAAGACCTTGGTCAGTTCCAGCCGCAGGCCGTTTTCCACGATCAGGCGGATCACGCCGAGGGCTGCGCGGCGAAGCGCATAGGGGTCCTTGGAGCCGGTTGGCTTCTCGTCGATCGCGAAGAATCCGACGAGGGTATCCAACTTGTCGGCCAGGGCTACGGCGACGCTGACCGGCGCCGTCGGGCAGCGGTCGGTCGGGCCGAGCGGCTTGTAGTGTTCCGCGATGGCGTCGGCGACCGGCGCGCCCAGGCCTTCGCCCAGCGCGTAGTAGCGGCCCATGACGCCCTGAAGCTCCGGGAATTCCCCGACCATGCCGGTGACGAGGTCGGCCTTGGCGAGCCGGGCGGCCAGCCGCGCCTGATCGGGGTCGGCGCCGGGGATGAAAGCGGCCAGTTCGGCGGCCAGCGTCTCCATCCGGGAAACCTTCTCGGCGACGGTGCCGAGACGGGCGTGGAAGGTGACCGCATCGAGCGAGGGGACGCGCTCTTCCAGCTTCACCTTGCGGTCCTGGTCCCAGAAGAACTTGGCGTCCGACAGGCGGGCACGCAGGACGCGCTCGTTGCCGGCGATGACGGCGCCGCCGCCGTCCGAGGTGGTGGTATTGGCGACCACGACGAATCGGGGAGCGAGCTTGCCGGTGGCATCAGTCGTCGCGAAATATTTCTGGTGCGTCCGCATCGAGGTGGTCAGCACCTCCGGCGGGACGTCCATGAACTGCTGGTCGATGGCGCCGCTCAGCACGACCGGCCATTCAACAAGGCCGGTGACCTCGTCCAGCAAACCTTCGTCGGGAGCGACGACGAGGCCGTGGCTGCCGGCGACCTCGGCCGCATCGGCGGCGATCTTCGCGCGGCGCTCGTCGCGGGACAGCATGACGTGGGCTTCAAGCAGCCCGTCGCGGTACGCGTCGAAGTTGCTGGCCGGGATGACGGCATCGGGGGAGAGAAAACGATGCCCCCGCGTCCTGTCGACAAATGTAATCAATCCGACTTTTCCGCCGAGATCGAACGAGCCTTCCAGCAACTTGCCGTCGAAGACGGCAAGGATGTGATGGATCGGCCGGACCCAGCGGAAGGTGCCGGTGGCCCAGCGCATGCTCTTGGGCCAGGGGAACTCGCGGATCGTCTCGTTGATCAGGCCGGGCAGAACTTCGGCGGTATCGCGGCCGGGCTTCTCGGTCACGGCGAACCAGAAGACGCCCTTGCCGGTGTCGCGCTGTTCGCACTGCTCCAGGCTGGAAAGGCCGGCGCCGCGCAGGAAGCCGGCGACGGCTTGCTCGGGGGAGCCGACGCGGGGGCCTTTGCGATCTTCCTTTACATCGGCGGTGCGGGC
>DASQKT010000352.1:0-3904 GCA_035630415.1 Skermanella sp. | reverse complement strand
TTTCCCAGCAAATGCGCGATGTTGTCGCGCGATCCGGTGAAATAGTTGTCGGCACAGATGACATGGCAACCCTGTGCGAGAAGTCGCTCGCACAGGAAGGAACCCAGAAAACCGGCACCACCAGTTACAAGAACCCTGGTTCTTTCGCGAAACATTCTAATTTTTCCTGTCGAGGAAATCTTCCCGATACCGTATGAGCTGGCTACGGTCCCGTGGTTCGACTTCCCTTAAAAATGAACGAAGATCAATCGTCGAGAATATCCGTCATGGCAATCGACCCGTCGGCTCTATAGCAGGTCCGTCAAATCAAAGGCAAATACCGCGCCGTCGCCAGCAAGGGACGCGTCAAATTGCCCGCGGCAGCGTCGAGCCGGGGGAGGGAAAACGGCTGGTTTCCTTGCCAAAATCGTCACCCGACCTCGCCATTCTCGACCTGTCGGCCGGGGGTGGCGGCATGCCAGTATCCCGCCGGTTTTCGATAGGAATGAGGATGGAATGAACGAGCTGCTGACGCTGCTCAACCTGTGTGTCGGACTGGGCGTGCTGGGGATGGTCGCGGTGCTCCTCCACAAGACGCGGCGCATCCATGTGAAGCTGTTCGCGGTCGAGGACGAGCTGCGGACGTTGCGTACCACCGAGTCGGCAAATCTCTACCGGCAGGTGCAGGCCTTTATCAGCCTGAAGGGCCTTCTGAATTTCACGGTGCCGCTGCCGCCGCTCAGGATGTGGGCGGCATCGCCGGATTTCCTGCTTGTGATCGCCCGCCACGCCCTGACGGCCAAGCCTCGGGTGATCGTCGAGTGCAGTTCGGGTTCCTCGACCGTGGTGCTGGCCCAGGCGGCCAAGGTCAACGGTGTCGGATACGTGTACAGCCTGGAGCACGACCCTGTCTTCGCGGCGGAGACCAGAGCGATGCTGGCCGACCATGCCCTGAGCGACTGGGCGACCGTAATAGACGCCCCGCTCGTCACGGTGACCCTCGGCGGTGAGACCTTCCGCTGGTACGACGACTCGGGCCTGAGAGACCTTGGACCGATCGATATGCTGGTGATCGACGGGCCGCCGCTCGACACCAATGCGCTTGCCCGCTATCCGGCTGGTCCGAATCTGCTTCCCAGGCTGGCGCCCGGTGGGGCGGCGTTCCTGGACGATGCGGCACGCCCCGACGAAACCAAGGCCGTCGCACGCTGGCAGGACGCCTTTCCGCATCTGGTCCGGAGCAATCCGCCCTGTGAGAAGGGCTGCGTCCGTTTGACGGCGCCGGGAGGAGCGGCTGCGGTCTCCACGGGTCTAACCCAACCGGAACCGGTGACAAATTCCGCCACCGCGTGTTGAATACCCCAGATACGTCATCGCCAAACAGTGGAGGGTTTCATGCGGCGCTATCTCAGGGTTTCCGCCGTTTCTCTGGCCCTCCTCGCCCTCGCCGGGTGCGAAGGCTTCAACTGGAGCGGCGGGGGTGGCGGCGGTCCGACGCCGTCGAGCACCACTAACACGCTGGGTCTGGGCGGGGCCGGTTATTCCGGCACCAGCAGCGAAATGGGATCGAGCACATCGAGCGACACCGGCCGGTCGTCCGACTTCGTTACCGGCCGCAGCCGGTCGGGTCCGATCGGCAGCGCCGGCTCGGGCGTTTCGGACGCACCGGTCCCCGAACCCCGCTGACGTCTCGGGTCGATCCGCTCAGATTATCTTGCCCTCGAATGGATGGCGTCCGGCGCGGTCCTCGATCTCGATCACCCAGAGGTCGGGGTCGCGCTTCACCGCGCGGGCGATATAGGCGTCGGCGTCAGCCTCCGGCATCAGCGCGTTTTCCTTGGCGGCCAGCCAGCCCTGCCTGCCGTCCATGTCGCGCGTCTGGGTCAGGACCCTGCACCCCAGGTCCAACTGATTCAGCTTCAGGATCACCATGCCGCCATAAGGCGATCCCTTGCGGGCGATCACGGCGGGAATGGCGTCCACGATGCAGCGGCGCAGGTGGGCACGGACCCATAGTTCGGTAGGGATACGATCATCTTCATCCATGACCGCACCCTAGCGGCCTCGCCGTCTGGACGCCACCGCTGATAAGGAGTCGCCGTCACGCGGCATCCAGGCTGGGCAGGGACGGCCGGATCGAGTTGAACTGACCGCCGACACTGCCTTTCGCTCCCTTCTTCGCGTCATCCTTGTCACCCTTGTCGTCCTTTGACCCTTGCGCCTTGGGGTCGCTCAGCTGCGACAGCACCATGACGGTGAACAGGGAGTTGGGCTCGCCGTTGGCGCCGCCCGATGCGGCCTTGGCCGTAAAGGGGGAATTCATGCCGGCCTCGCTCGCCCAGCCACCCTTGACGCCCGGCAAGCCGATGGCTCCCGCCGACGCCGTCATGGTCGAGGCCGGCATGCCATCGAACTTGGCGGCGAAGCGGTTGTAGATCTGGCCGACCGACAACGCCTTGCCCGACTTGTCGTAGAAGACGTTCTTGTTGGCCGCCGCCGCTTCCGGCAGCAGGGACGCCGCACTCTGGTCCGGGTTCTGGCGCATGCCGTTGAGGAACTTCGACGCGCCGCCCGCCCCCAGGAAATGCGCCATGTAGAGTTCGGTCGCCCCGATCTCCCCGCCGACGGTCTGCTCCAGTTGCGACTGGTTGTCGCGGGCGAATTCCGCCGCCATCAGCGACGAGATCTTCGGGTCCTTACGAAGCTCCAGGATATCGCGTCTGGCCTGCGGGTCCGGGACCGTCAACGAGCCGTCCGACCGGCGCTGGATCTGCGAGGCTTCCCGGTTCAGCCCGTATTTGGCGCCGTGCTGCTCCACCATGTTGAGCCAGGTGCCCTCGGTGAACTGGTAGAGGCCGGTGGCGCTGCTCGTCGCAGCCTTCGCTTCCGGGTCGAAACTGCTCTCCTGGGCAGCTTTTGCCATGAGGTAGGAAAAATCTACCCCCGTGCTGTCGCTTGCCTGCCGCACGGCCGCCTGGATAGCCTTGGGGGCACCGTCGGCAATGCCGCGAAGCTTCGAGAGATCCGGTGCGCGCATCAGGTTTGCAGGGTTCGACATGACAGCCTCTTACCAACGGGTTCGAATATCCAAAAGCAACCCGCGTGCCACTTCTTCCGCTGGCAGCGACGGGTCCCCTGCGGCATTCGCAAAGCTCGCAAAGCCCCCATCCGGCGCGCTATCCTGCAATCCGTCAAAGGTTCGAATTGGCGAAAGTTCAAGTTTAGGTCTCGGGAGGACCCAGCGTACCATGATCCCTTATTCCGCCCCCATCCAGGACATGCGCTTCGTGCTGAACGAAGTCGTCGGCATGGACCGCATCGTCAGCCTGCCCGGTTATGATTCGGCGACCCCCGACATGGTCGATGCGATCCTGGAAGAAGCCAACAAGCTGGCCTCCAACGTGCTCGCCCCGATCAACTTTTCGGGCGATCAGGAAGGATCGGTACTGGAAAACGGCGTGGTCCGCACGCCCAAGGGCTTCAAGGCTGCCTACCAGCAGTATCAGGAAGGCGGTTGGAACAGTGTGCCGTTCGATCCGGAGCACGGCGGCCAGGGGTTGCCCTGGACGCTGGCGATGGCGGTGCAGGAGATGTGGCAGTCGGCCAACATGTCCTTCGCGCTCTGCCCAATGCTGAACCAGGGCGCCGTCGAGGCCCTGACCACACACGGCAGCGACGAGCTGAAGGAGATCTATCTCGGCAAGCTGATCTCGGGCGAATGGACCGGGACCATGAACCTGACCGAGCCGCAGGCCGGCAGCGACCTTGCCGCGATCCGCACCAAAGCGGTGCGCGAGGACGGCCATTACCGGATCTCCGGCCAGAAGATCTACATCACCTACGGCGAGCACGACTTTACCGACAACATCATCCACATGGTGCTGGCGCGGCTGCCCGACGCTCCCCCCGGCATCAAGGGCATCTC
>DASQKT010000351.1:0-14783 GCA_035630415.1 Skermanella sp. | reverse complement strand
GGCGGAGTTCTTCGCGGTCCAGCTTCTGACATTCTGTAGTTTCGTCGGCATGGGCAAGGAGCAGCCGTTCAAGGTGCTCACGGCCATGATGCTGGGCTTCGCGCTTGCCGCCGTCGGTTTGGACAGCGTGACCGGCCAACTCCGCATGACCTTCGGCACGATGGAACTGCTGCGCGGCTTCGACTTCCTGATCGCGGTCATCGGGCTGTTCGGCATCGGCGAGATCCTGCTGACGATGGAAGAAGGCCTAGCCTTCAAGGGCAAGTCGGCCAAGATCAACGCGGCGGTCGTGCTCCAGACCTGGAAGCAGCTTCCCAAGTATTGGGCAACCGCCATTCGCGGCTCGATCGTCGGCTGCTGGATGGGCATCACCCCCGGCGGCGCCACCCCGGCATCGTTCATGAGCTACGGCCTCGCCAAGCGCTTTTCCCGCAACGGCGCGAATTTCGGCAAGGGCGAGATGGAAGGCGTCGTGGCGCCGGAGACCGCCGCCCATGCCGCCGGCACCAGCGCCCTGCTGCCCATGCTGACGCTGGGCATTCCGGGATCGCCGACCGCCGCCGTGCTGCTCGGCGGCTTGCTGATCTGGGGCCTCCAGCCCGGTCCCCTGCTGTTCATCGAGCAGAAGGAGTTCGTCTGGGGCCTGATCGCCAGCATGTATCTGGGCAATGTCGTCGGCCTGATCGTCGTGCTGACGACGGTGCCGCTGTTCGCCTCCATCCTGCGCATTCCGTTCAGCATCATCGCGCCGGTCATCATCGTGATCTGTGCGGTCGGCGCCTACACCGTCCACAACGCCTTCCTCGACATCGCCGTGATGCTGGTGTTCGGCGTGCTGGGCTACATCTTCAAGAAGCTGTCCTACCCGCTGGCCCCGCTGGTCCTGGCCCTGGTGCTGGGCGACATGGCGGAAAGCTCGTTCCGGCAGGCCATGCTGCTGTCGCAGGGCGACCTCAGCATCTTCTGGTCGAACCCGCTGGTCGGGACCATCGTGACGCTGGCCCTGGCGATGCTGTTCTGGCCGGTCATCTCGCTGGCGATCGGCCGGCTGTGGCCGCGCTCCGGGAACAAGGCCGCCGTCTCGCTCAAGTAGGGGAGACCAGACATGGTTTCTCTGGAACCGGCACCCCCGGAACCTGCAGAGCTGAGCTTCAAGATGCAGGCCTATCGAGCCCTCAAGGGCTCGATCATGGAAATGGACATCTACGGCCAGCGGGGAGAGATCCGGATCGACGACCGGGAGGTCTGCCAGTTGCTCGGCATCAGCAGGACGCCGGTCCGCGAGGCCCTGATCCTGCTGGAACACGAGGGCTTCGTCCGCACCGTGCCCCGGCACGGCGTGGTCGTCGCCCGCAAGAGCCGGACGCAGATCGCCGACATGATCCTGGTCTGGGCGGCGATGGAAGGGATGGCGGCGCGTCTGGCCGCCACCCTTGCGGAAGAAAGCGATCTGGCCGGGCTGGCCCTGCGGTTCCCGCCGGACCTCCCCCCGACCCCGGACAGCGCCGCCGACCTGCACCAGTCGCTCGTTCAGCTTTCTCGCTGCGCGCTGATCGGCAACCTGACCCGCAACCTCGCCCTCCACATGCGGGCGATCCACCGTCTGGAACAGGCGGACGAAACTCAGGCTGCCCTGGCCGTCGGGATGAGGAACGGCGTCATCGCCGCCTTGACCGCCCGCGAGGGCGGCGAAGCGGAAAGCCTGATCCTCAAGCATCACTTCGGCCTCAACCAGCACATCCAGCGCACCTGCGCCTTTCTCGACTGACCCAACCTCGCCCGACCCAACCTCGACTGACTAGAAACCGGAGAAAACGAGATGCAAGCCAAGGACATCATGAGTTCCCCGGTCGTCACGGTCACCCCGGACGCTTCCGTGGCGGACGTGGCGGCGCTCCTGCTGGAAAAGCGGATCAGCGGCGTCCCCGTCGTGGACTCAGCCGGTCAGATCGCCGGCATCATCAGCGAGGGCGACCTGCTGCGCCGGGTTGAAACCGACACCGAACGCCACCGGCCGCACTGGCTGGAAATGCTGCTGGGCCGGAGCGGCGATGCCGGCAGCTTCATCAAGTCCCACGCCAGCCGCGTCGGCGACGTGATGAGCCACGACGTCATCGCATCATACCCGGAAGCGTCCCTGCGCGAGATCGCCGAACTGATGGAGCGCCACGGCATCAAGCGCGTCCCGATCGTGGACGGCGGCAAGCTGGTCGGCATCGTCAGCCGCGCCAACCTCGTCCAGGGACTGCTGGCCGACCGGAGCAAACCGGCAGCCGGTTCCACCAGCGACGACCAGATCCGGGACAAGCTGACCGACCTGCTGCGCGGGCAGGCCTGGATCGACCTCAACCGCATCAACGTCGTCGTCAGCGGCGGTATCGTCCAGCTCTGGGGCACCGTGATCGACGACGAGCAGCGCCGTGCCCTGACCGTCGCCGCAGAGTCCATCGCCGGGGTCCGCTCCGTCGAGGACCACCTGACCGCCAATATCTTCACCAACGACGCCGGGTAGGCTGACGCGGTAACTCTTAGCTTCGGTCGTACCAGAAGAGCCGGCGGCCACTGTCGGCGATGGACTCCGCCCGCACGATCCTCGCCCGCGCTTCCAGCGCTGCCGTGAAGGCGTCCACGCCGTAGCCGTCGAAGATGTCCTCGCGCAGCGCCAGCATGCGCTGGACAGTCGGGTCGTCCTTGGGGACGAACTCGATCACGCCGCGCGGCGCCAGCCCGGTCAGCCAGCCGATCGTCTGGTCCAGCGGCACGTTGCGCCCGATCACCAGATGATGCTCGAATGCCAGGGCCAGCAGCCCGTCGGCGTCTCGCCGCCCCTGGATGCCGCGCCGCTCTGCCTGTTGCCATCCCTGGTCCGGGCTTGGGTTGGCGGCGTCCTGGAACAGCGGCAGCAGGTTCAGCTTTTCCGAGACAGCCCGGTCGAACGCCAGTTCCAGCGCCTTCTGGTCGAAGTCGAAACCGACGGCGGCGCCCGCCCCTGCCCCCAGGGCCACGGCCGAATAGTTGCCGCTGTTGCATCCCAGGTCCCAGAGAAGCTTCGGCCTGACCGCCTGCGCGAACTCCGCGATGAAGCGGCACTTGGCCTCTTCCGCCGCGTCGGTGTAGGTGTTGTTGCGGGCGTAGTCGCCCCACACCGTCTTGCCCGTGTCGGCGGGCTTCAGCTTCGCGATCCAGCCGCGAAGCTGCGTCAGGATGCCGAGCAGCGACGCTTTGGTCAGCCCCTTCTTCCGGATGGCGCCCGCATCAGCCGTCCCCTTGTCGTTGGCCGAGGCCTCCAGCCGGGCCTGAAGGACGACATAGGTCATCACCTGCCAGGACAGCTTCTTGTGGAACGGCAGCAGCCGGTTCAGTTCCGCCGTGGGTATGCCCTCGAGGCTGCCGCGATACCACTGGTTATGAGGCACGCCCAGCACGGCTCGCAGCAGCAGCGGGTTGAGGAACTGTTCGCAGAACTGCCGCAGTCCCGCCCAGTACTCGCCCTCGCGGTAGCGCCGCAACGACAGCAGGTCGATCAGGACAGGACGCGGCCCGATGAACTGGACGTTGTAGGCGCTGGCGTCGCTCATCATGACGCCGTCAGCCAGCAGGTCGATCTGGAGATCCAGATGGAACAGCGCCGCCGCCTTCAAGGCGGGAAACGGCCACTCGTAGGGATACGAGACGAAGGGGATGCGCGAGTGCTCGACGACTATGGGGGCGCCGCGCGCATCATTTCCCAGGATGGAAGGATCGACTTCCTCCGACGCGACCAGCCGGCCGCTGTCGATCAACCGTTTAAGGACGCCGCTGTCGCGGACGAAGGTGTAGTCGGCCAGCGCGCGGGCTGTGATCGTGCGGAAGATCCGGCCATCGCTCTCGAAGACTTGGCCGGAAGGGTCCCGGAACGAACCGGGCTCGACGGCGGTCATGCGTCAGCGGGCCTTGTCCGTCGGGGCCTGCTCGCCGTCGCGCGTTGAAACGGAGGCCGGCGTCCGTCCGAACCGGCTTTTCAATTTGCTCCAATAAAGGCGGATCGCAAACATTCCACCGGCGATGCCGCCGATCAGGCCCTGCAAAAGCATGCTGCCGGTGCCCGGATCAAGATAAGCATAAGCATTTTGGGTGGAAAACAGCAAAACTGCCGGGACCGCCAGCAAAGCCTTGTAAATTCGGTTCATGCCGATCGTCCTCCCGCGGAAATTTTATGTTGTTTGAAGACAATTCTAGTCTTCGCACGAATTCTGTCCGGTCGATGGAGGATGATTGGAGCACGCTGGGCGGGGCTCAACAACCCCACCCGACGTACATGAAAGTGACACATCAGTGTAATAAACAGATGGGCGATACCGGCGGGAAATCCCGTCCGGATTGCGTTCTTTCGGTGCGTCCTAACCCTTACGGTTCAGCGCAGGCTGACCTGCGTGACCTGGCTTTCCCTGGCCAAACCTTCCGGGTCCAGGGCCACCGCAACATAAAACGGCTCCCGCATCAGGGCACAGTAGTTGGCGTTGCCCATCCGCAGCATCCGCATCGACTCCCCGTTCGAGATGCGGGTGTGCATCTGGTCGAACTCCGCCATGCCGCCCATCCGGTCGGCAAGTTCGCGCTGCGACCGGCGCAGGATATCGGAATTGCGGACGGTGAAGCCGGCATAGCGGGCGAAGGCTTGCGGATCGCCCCAAGCCGGGCCGCAGGCCAGTCCGGCCAGCATCGTCCTCGTCTGGAGCGACACAACCTTGTCAGCCGGGGATTCACCCAGCATCAGCGGAGTCTTGGCCGTTTCCAATACAGGGTCCGATGTCTCCGCGCAGCCGACCAGTAGCGCCGAGCAGATCAGGATGCCGCATAGCGGTATGGTATTTTTGAAGGAGGTTTTCATGGACGCCCACCAGCAAATTAAACACTGGCTGGAGTCTAACATTATTTGGTTACCGGAATCGATCCCCAGGGACTTCTTCAGCTCCCATGATTACTCCCGCAGAGTCATGGGCTTAACGATATCGGCATTGACATTGAAATTGCTGGTCAGGATGGCGGGCCTTGCGCGGCGACATTCCGGCCAATTTGCGCGTTATCAGGAAAAGCCGAAACCGGGGAGCATCGAATCATGCTGTTCAGACCGAGAGATATCGCGACCAAAGACCGGTCCACCGAAGACGCCGACGACATCGGCGTGATCGCCATCCCTCAGCCCAGCCATTCCTGGCTATCCGGACAGTTGGTCCGCGCCTGGGGCAACGACCGTTTCGCACGTCCCGCCCCCTACGAGGAGGTCTGCCTGGGCGCCGCGCTGCACGATATCGGCTGGCTGGGGTGGGAAGCCGAACCGACGCTCAACCCCGAAATCGGTCTGCAGCACAATTTCCTGGACATGAAGCCTGCCGTCCATACCCGGTTATGGACCACCGGAGTGCGGCAGGCGCTGGCCTTCGGCCGCTATCCGGCGCTGCTGGTCTCGCTGCATGCCAAGACCATCTATACCTCCTTCTTCGACTTCCAGAAGGCACCGCCGGACGACGCCCGGCTGGTCCGCTCTTTCCTTGCGACTCAGGAAGACTTCCAGCGCGCTGCCATCGAAGCCCTCTCTCCCGACCCCCTGATGGCGCCCCACGTCTCGCCGGAAGCGATCGAGCGGAACCGCCGCCTTGTCGCCGCGACCGACCGGATATCGCTGGAGATCTGCTGGGGCATCACCGGCGAAATCCGTATTCCCGGCGTCCCCACCACCGGCGGGGACGTAACGGAACTCACCATCCGCTCACCCGGCGGCGATCCCGCCGACCTGACGCTTTCCCCCTGGCCCTTCGCCGAAGCCCGTGTCGCGGTCTTCTGCGAGGGCCGCCGCGTGCGCGGACGGTTCTCCGATGAAGGAGCGCTGCGGGAAGGGTTGGAAAAGGCGGAGCGAGTAACAATTCGCGCCGTCTTCAATCCGGCATAACAGCTTTCATATGACCATTTTCATAAAAGTAAATTCAGCGGCAATGCGAGGGTGTATGTATTATAAATTTTAGCAAAAGTGCTTGGGCGCTGACATTAGGGCATGGAAGTCCGATGAAAGTTCGGCGGCGTATACAAGCTAAAATGAAAAAATGCACGCATGGAGCGAGTAATGGACACTCAGGCCATCGACTGTCTTGGATTGGGCCAGGGAATCGCCGATCACGCTCTGCTCCAGGCGATGCCAGTCGCGGTCTACACGACCGACGAAGCGGGCATAATCACCTTCTACAACGAAGCGGCGGCGCGGCTATGGGGGCGGCGGCCTGTCCTGGGGGAGGACCGCTGGTGCGGATCGTGGCAGCTCTACCGGCCCGATGGAACGCCGGTTCCGCTTGACGAGTGCCCCATGGCGGTGACGTTGAAGGAAAACCGCCCGGTCCGGGGTGCCGAGGCGGTGTTGGAGCGGCCGGACGGTACCCTGATCCCCGTGATCCCCTATCCGACCCCGCTCCTTGACGCGGAGGGGCGGCTTATCGGCGCCATCAACGTGCTGGTGGACATCACGGAGCGGAAGCAGGCGGAACGGGCCTTGCGCCAGCGGGAGCAAGAACTCCACGAAGCGCAACGGATCGCCCGCATGGGCCATTGGCGGCTGGATCTCGGCAATCCCGCAGCGGACTCCAGCCGGCTTGCCGCCATCGGCCTCGAATGGTCTGCCGGGACTCATCTGCTGATGGGGACTTCGGACGCCGGATATGCTCCCCGCCTGAAGGACTTTCTCCGCCGCGTCCATCCCGAAGACCGGTGTCCCTTGATCCATGCGTTCCGCGATTGCCTGCATTCCGGAAAGACGAGCCAGTGGGAATTCCGCGTCCGCAACGACGACGGACGGGACTGGGTGGCCTGGATCGAGGGCGGCTGCGAGACATCCGGGTCCGGCAAGGTCTTGGCCTTGTTCGGCATCTGCAAGGACGTGACCGAACAGCGCCGGATGCAGGCCACACTGCGCGAAGCCTGCGAGGCGGCGCAGGCGGCGGACCGGGCCAAATCAGCCTTCCTTGCCTGCATGAGCCACGAGCTGCGGACGCCGCTCAACGCGATCATCGGTTTCAGCGACCTGCTGCAAGAGGAGCTGTTCGGCCCGCTCGGCAGCGATCAATATCTGGAATATGCCGCCGATATCAGCCGCAGCGGTCATCACCTGCTCGAACTGGTCAACGACCTGCTCGACATGGCCCGGATCGAGGCCGGCGTGGTCGCCCTTCATGAAGAAGCCATCGATCTCCCGATGCTGATCCGAGAGGCGGTGAACTTGGCAAGCGGGCTGGCGAGCGGGCCGGCGGCGCCCGGCAATCACAAGATCGACATACGTCTTCGGGAGCCGGCACCTCTGCTCATCGCCGACCGCCGGCGCCTGAGGCAGGTACTGATCAACCTGGTCGGCAACGCCGTCAAGTTCACGCCCGGCGGCGGCCGGATCGAGATCGCCCTGGGCGAGGAGGAAGAGGGCCGCGTGCCGATTACCGTGACGGACACCGGCATCGGCATAGCGCCCGACAAGATCAGCGGCCTGTGCCAGCCCTTCAGCCAGATCGAAGACGTCGCGTCCCGCAGGTTCGACGGCAGCGGCATGGGCCTTTTCATCACCAAGGCGCTGGTCGAACGCCATGGCGGCGCTCTGCGGATCGCGAGCTGGCCGGGTCGGGGAACGACCGTCACGATCAGCCTGCCATCGGACCGGTTCGTCCCGGTGTTCGCGCCTAAGGCCTTCCCGGCCCATGCCTGAATTACGTCCGGTTGCGGGGGCGCGGGCATCCCCCTCCGGCATGGTTCCGGCGCGGCGGTTGCCTACCTCTAAATTTCATCTTCCAAAGGAGCGTATGCAGGGCGCAGATTAAATCAAATATGTGACAAATCTCAAGGACTGGAGCAGGCCTATGGGTAAGTTCAATGCCGCGCTGCTGTGGTTGGGCGCCCCGCTCGCACTGGCGCTTACCGGCTGGTTGCCTGTCTGGGGCGCCGCCGTCTGGGTCTTCTCGCCGATCTTTGCCCTGATAGCGCTCGGGATCGGCGCCGGAGCGATCGCCTGGATCATGGATGCCTGCACGGGCGACCGCGCCCGGCGCGGCCATGGCGCGAATTCTCCCGCGCATTCCGCCAAGGCTCCCCGCACGGCGATGATGGCGCCCTCGGCCTGGACCCTGCACCACCCCGGTTCGCCCTGATTCTGGGAACCTGCCGGTAGAACCATGGGGCCGGATGCACCAAAGGATGGACCGCTGGCCGGCTCGTCAATGCTACATTGAATTCGAACACGAACTGAGACTTCCTCGATGCGGCGCATCATCACGATGATGGCCGGATGAGGCCGGACATGATACGAGAACGGCGGCCCACTCTGGACAGGTCGAACCGTTCCGGGCATGAAGTCCGGCTGAATTGCTCATCTGCGGCCCATTGCCGGGCCGCACCCCGAGGGAGAAGGCATGACCCACGAGCAGTTCCTGTCAATAGCCGTATTGGCGGTGACCCTGGGTCTCTTCATCTGGGACCGTCTGCGCTACGACGTCGTCGCCCTGCTCTCGCTGCTGGCAGCCATCGCGACGGGCGTCGTCCCGATGGCCAAGGCGTTCACGGGATTCAGCGACCAGATCGTGATCGTCGTCGCCAGCGCCCTGGTCATCAGCAAGGCGCTCAGCCTGTCCGGCACCGTGGAACGGCTGCTGGAGCCGCTGGCTCACCGGCTGACCACGACCACCCGGCAGGCCGCCGTGCTGGTCAGCGCCGTAACAGCGCTGTCGGCCTTCATGAAGAACATCGGCGCGCTGGCGATCTTCATGCCGGTGGCGCTCCAGTTCTCCCGCCGGATCAAGGCGTCGCCGTCGCGGCTGATGATGCCCCTCGCCTTCGGTTCCTTGCTGGGCGGGGTCATGACGCTGATCGGCACATCGCCGAACATCATCGTTTCCCGCGTGCGGGAGGACCTGACCGGCCACCCCTTCTCCATGTTCGACTTCTTCCCGGTCGGCGCCGGCATCGCCGTCACGGGCCTGATCTTCCTGATCTTCGGCTGGCGGCTGCTGCCGGAACGGCGGTCGCCGACCTCCTCGGCGGAAGGCGAGCTGCATATCCGCGACTACCTGACCGAAGTCCGGATGCTGCCCAACTCTCCCCTGATCGACGGAACGGTCGGCGATCTGGAGGCCTTGTCGGCGGGGGCCGTGACCGTCGCGGCGCTGATCCGCGACAAGGGCCAGCGCTATATTCCGGGGGAGCACTGGCGGCTGCTCCAGGACGATATCATCATCGTCGAGACCGACCCCGAGAACCTGAAGAAGCTGCTGGCGGCCGGCCGGCTGGAGATCGCCACCGGCGGCGGCGCCGCCAAGGGCGTCATGGAGCCGTGGGAAGATCTGGTCCTGATGGAAACGGTGGTGGCGCCGTCGTCGCCGCTGGTCGGCTGCACGATCAAGGACTTCCGCCTGCGCTCCCGCTTCGGCGTCAACGTCCTGGCGCTCGGCCGGGGCGGCCGCCAACTGGTGACCCAGCTTCGCCAGATCCCCATCCAGATCGGCGACGTGATGGTGGTGCAGGGGCCTAGCAACGCCCTGGCGACGGTGCTTGCCGACCTCGCCTGCCTGCCGCTCGCCTACCGCAACCTCGCCTTCGACAAGCCGCGCCGGTTCAATCTGGCGGTGCCGATCCTGATGATCGCGATCCTGCTGATCTCGCTGGAGATCGTCACCGTCGCCGTCGGTTTCTTCGCGGCGGCCGTGATCATGGTCGTAACCCGCCACCTTTCGCTGCGCGAAGCTTACGAGGCGATCGACTGGCCGATCCTGGTCATGCTGGGAGCGCTGATCCCGGTCAGCGACGGCATCCAGAGCACCGGCGCATCCGACCTGATCGCCGGCGGCCTCGCCAGCCTTGCCGCGACCCTGCCGTCCGAGGGGACGGTGGTCATGATGCTGCTGGCCGCCATGCTGCTGACGCCCTTCCTGAACAACGCCGCCACCGTGCTCGTGATGGCCCCGATCGCGGCCAGCCTCGCCCAGAAGCTCGGCCTGAACGCCGACCCCCTGCTGATGGCGGTCGCCATCGGCGCCGCCTGCGACTTCCTGACCCCCATCGGACACCAGTGCAACACGCTGGTGATGGGTCCTGGAGGGTACAAGTTCGGCGACTACTGGCGGCTGGGGCTGCCGCTGAGCATCATGGTCGTGGTGGTGGGCAGTTCGCTGCTGCTGCTGTTCTGGCCGCTGAAGTAGGTGTGGGAGGGGGCAACAGACACTTCCGAAGTGAACTTGCGTGACGGAAATTGGATACTCTGATTTTCAGAAAGGCCGGCGCACCCGACACTACGATTTTTCGGCGTTATACCAAGGACCGAAGAAGTTGGCTGGTGAAGACGCATCTGCCGTAGGTCGGTCTAAAGCGAAGCGGCAGCCGACATAGACGCGCCTGCTTGTCGGCTGCCGCTTCGCTTTAGACCGACCTACGCAGCGAAGCTATCCGCATAGGTCGATCTCACCGGCTCTTGATATTATGGGAGTCAAAGCACCTTATTTACTTGCGAAATATTTTCACTGGTCAATACGCCTGCCCAACCCCTCTGCCAGCAGAGTCGTCACTAGCATGTTGAGCGAGACGCCTTCCCGTTCGGCGCGACGGGACAGTGCGGCGTGAAGCGACTTTGGAACCCGCTGGCGCCATTGGCCGGTGTAAGCGTTCTCGCCCGGCAACGGCACCGGACGTCCCAATTCTTCCAACGTGCGGAGATATGAAGCAAGAGCGTCGCACCCTTCCCGCATCGCCTCCTCAGGCGTCTCACCATCAGCTACGCAGCCGGGGTATTCTGGAAACTCGATCAAGTATCCTCCCCCCTCTTCGATGGTCAGTGGACGGATCTCAAATCGCGGTACAATTTGAATTTCACGTGCCATTTGCCAATTCCTCAATCTGTTCCAGCAGTTCCAAAAATAGCCGGATGTAGATCGGCTTAACTGGCTTGTGTGCCGGAACTGACAGTGGCAGTAAGCCTGGATAGCTGAAAGTCACATGGCTTGTGCCGGGTTGCCGAAAGTCGATTCCATGCCGATCCGCTAAAGCTTCCAGATCCTCAATCCGCCAGTCACGGGGATTGTTGCGCATCCGGGCGATGATCTTGTCTGCCTTAGTCATGCTGAAATGGTATCATATATGATACCGCTCTTCAACGTTCCTGGTTCTTCCAGCACGGGAGGCTTGGCACCCTCAGCCCCTCCCCGCCTCCGGGCTGGACCTCGACGCGAGCAGCGCGGCGATGGCGTCGACCAGTTCGCCGGGATCTACCGGCTTTGTCAACACGGGCGCATTGCGCAGCGCCGCGTCGGCGTCGTTCAGCGCGTTGTATCCCGTGCAGAAGAGGAACGGCACGCCCATGGCGTTGAGCGCCCTGGCAATCGGAAACGACGG
Source organism: Skermanella sp. (assembly GCA_035630415.1). GTDB lineage: Bacteria > Pseudomonadota > Alphaproteobacteria > Azospirillales > Azospirillaceae > Skermanella. Next base: position 3,398 of record DASQKT010000351.1, on the reverse strand, counting down.
CTGGCCAAGCAGGTTGACGTCAAGTACCGCCGCGTCCGGACGCGTATTCCGGGCGATGTCGATGCCGTCCTGCACCCGGCCCACCGGGCCTAACACCCTGTAACCGGCTTCTTCGACAGCCTGAGCCATGGCGATGGCGGTAAGCGCCTCGTCCTCCACCAGCAGCACGCGGGCGCCCGGCAGGCGCCGTATCGTCTCGTCGTTCGCCGGTTTCGGGATGGCGGGTGCTGCGATGATGCCGCTGATCATGAAATAGTCGGCCGGCAGGGCCATGCGGAAACGGAGTCCGCCGGGATGCCAGTCAAAGTCGATCTCGCCGGCCAACTGGTCCCTCACGGTGCGCTCGATGATCACGGAGCCGAAACCGCGCCGTGTCGGCGGCGTCACGGCCGGACCGCCGGTTTCGTTCCAGTCCACGATCAGTCCGCCGCTCCGCTGGTTCACCGCGATCGATACCGTGACCCGGCCCGTGGAGACGGAGAGCGCGCCGTGCTTGACCGCGTTTATCGTCAACTCGTGCAGCACGATCGAAACCGCCTGGGCGCAAGGGGCCACGATCGTCACCGGAGCGCCCAGTATTCTGAACTGACCCGGCAGAGCATGCGCTTCCAGTTCCTGCCGGGCCAGGGTCGCGAGATCGGCGCCGGACCAGCGGGTCTCCGCAAGAAGCGTATGGGCGCGGGCCACGGCCGCCACCCGCCCCTGGACGACCTCGGCGAAATCGGCGGAGTTCTCCGCCCGGCTCAGGATGACGATGGACTGCACCACGGCGAGCGCGTTCTTGGCCCGATGATCGACCTCCTGCATCAGCAGGCGCATGTGGGCTTCGGCCTCTTTCCGTTCGGTCAGGTCGGCGGCCATGCTGACGACCAGCCGCCGCCCGGTGCCATCGCAGCCGATCGGGGCCGACCGGAACGCCCAGGTGCGATCCCGCCCGTCGGCTGCGCGTATCGTGTATTCGCCTTCGTCGAGCGGCCGGTCCAAATGGTAGAGCCGGTCGATATCGGAGGGCGGCGGCACGCCTTCCTCATGGGCGCGGCGGCGCCATTCGCCGATCGTCGGGATTTCGTGCCGCTGGTAACCTGACGCCTCCGTCCAGGCGCGGCTGAGATAGATGATCTCGCCGTCCTCGGCGTGGACGATCGCCGGGAACGGCGCTCCTTCGACCACGCGGCGAAGCCGGGCCTCGCTTTCCTGTAGGGCGGTCGTCCTTTCATCGATCAGGACCGCGGCATCCTGAAGCGCTTCGCCGACGGACTTGATCTCCGCTATGCCAGGGGGGGCCACAGTCAAGGGATGACCGGCCAGGGGATGGCCGGCTCCCAAGGTCCGTGCCGCCCCGACAAGCTGTGAAATCGGCGAAGTCAGACGCCGCGCCAGGAAGAGAGCCACACCCAGGCCGACCAGGAACAGGAGGCCGCCGCCGCTGACGAACAGCGTCAGCGTTTCCTGTGACGAGGCGCTTACCAGGGACTCGGGCACGCTCAATCCCACCAGCCAGCCGGAAGCTTCGGATCGCTCATAGGCCTGAAGCGACATGACGCCGTCCAGATTGCTCGTTCGATCGATGCCTTTGGGAAAGTCCTTGATCCTGGTCCAGGTTTCGGCGGGAACGCTTGTGCCGACCAGTTCGGCAGCACCTTTCGAGCGGCCGATGACGACGCCGTCGCGATCCGTCAACCCGGCCACCCAGCCGGACGGCAGACGATCGGCGGCGAGTATCGCTTGCAGGCGTTCCAGCGAGAGCGTCAGGCTGAGCAGGTACGTGACTTCGTCGTTCCGGATCACCGGAACGACGACAATCAGGAGCGGCTGCTTCGATACGGCCCCGGTAAGCAGATTGGAGATCTGCGGGCGCCGGGTCTCCACGGCGCTTCGATCGACCTCGAAGACGGGGTTGCGCGGCAGCGTCGTACCCCAGGGTACCCGTGTGTTGACCAGTTGCTGGCTGGAAAGATCGCGGATCAGGACATTGGTGCCGAGCAGATCGCGGATTCTGGCCGCATAACGGTAGAAACCGGCGAGATCGCCGGTGGACAGGCTCTCCGACAGGGCCAGGACCTCGCCCACCGCCAGCATCCGGGCAAGTTCCCGGTCGATATCGTCCCTCAGCAGGCGCGCACGGTCGCCGACTTGCGCCTCGGTGGCCGCCGTCTCGGCGCTGGTATGCCGGACCAAGAGGGTTGCCGAGAACAGCAGGAGGGGTATGACGCAGGCGGTCACGAGCAGGAAAAGCCAGGTCCTCACCCGGTAGGAACGGGAGGTTTTAGCGGACTCGACAGTGCTCGACGAAAGAGGTGTCACAGGAGGTCTTTCTCACCAGCAGCAAGTTATTTATATCGGATGTCGACCTTGGCGATCTCACGGAGCAGACGGAAATATAGGTGATATTCTTAAGGCTAGAAGCGCCTGATGTGACTGTGAAAAAGAGTTAGAAATATCTGGGTATATTCCAGGCTGAGCGACAATTTGCACGGAAATACCAGAACGGTCCGCAGATTGGTCGTCAGAGTATTCATTTACGTCGGCAATTTCACTCCCCTAAACGACCTATGGGCCGGCCTGTTGCAGCGCCGACGCCGCCACGATCATCATTTTGGGCAGCATGATGGGCAGTCCTGCCACCTCCAGATCCGCAGCCGCCGGCACGGATTTCGTTTCCGAACATTGCCACCCTGGGCACGGATACGCTCCGTTGCAAAAATCACCTCGCGGTCCAAAAGCCGGGCGGCGTATAAACGGGAAGCGATGCAGACATCTCCTCATATTCTCGTCGTCGACGACGATCAGGAAATCAGGCGGCTGCTTGGCCGTTACCTGGATGGCCAGGGATTCCGCGTAACCCTTGCTGCCGACCGGCGAGAGTTCGAGAGGGTTTTTCCCGACAGCCAGATCGACCTGGTCGTGCTCGACGTCATGCTGCCGGACGGCTCCGGCCTGGAGATCTGCCGCAACCTGCGCGGTCAGCGGCAATACGTCCCGATCATCCTGCTGACGGCGCTGAAGGAAGAGATCGACCGGATCATCGGCCTGGAGATCGGCGCCGACGACTATCTCGCCAAGCCCTTCAACCCGCGTGAACTGGTCGCCCGCATCCGCGCCGTGCTGCGCCGGGGCTGGGAAGCGCCGGAGCCGGCTACCGGCCGGGTATTCCGCTTCGCGGCGTTCACCGCCGACCCCGCGACCCGCCGCCTGACCGATGCGGCTGGCGAGGAAGTAGTCCTGACCGCCGGGGAGTTCGAACTTCTGCGCGTCTTCCTCGACCGGCCCGGCCGCGTGCTGTCGCGCGATCAGCTCCTGGACCTGACCCAGGGACGCGAGAGCGACCCGTTCGGCCGGTCGATCGACGTGCTGGTCAGCCGCCTGCGCCGCAAGCTGGGCGACGGCGGCAGCTTTCA
>DASQKT010000350.1:0-2773 GCA_035630415.1 Skermanella sp. | reverse complement strand
CGCCGTCAACGTTCCCACCAAGCTTGCGGAGGCAGAAGAACCACACCCCTGCATTTTCATCTGATTCTCGCCGATAGGTGGCTGAGAACATCGGCTTGTGCAATATCAGGTTACACAATGGAAAGGAATATGACGCAGAATGCCTTTTGACCGAGAGTTGTGCAGAGGCGAGATGACGACGAAGAGCATTGTGCTGATCGACGATGAGATGCTGGTGCGCGTCACGCTGTCCCGTATCCTGACGCGCGCCGGCTATGCCGTCGTGGAAGCGACGAACGGCGAACAGGGTCTCGAGGCCGTCGCCCGGTCCACGCCCGATCTGGTGATCTGCGATATCCTGATGCCGACGAAGGAAGGCATCGAAACCATCCGCGAACTGCACCGCACCCGCCCGACGCTGCCGATCGTCGCGATCTCGGGCGGCGGGCGGCTGGGCAACTGCGACTTCCTCCGCCACGCCGAGCAGTTCGGCGCCAGCGCCACCCTGCGCAAGCCCTTCGCGCCGCAGGAAGTCATCGACGCGGTCAGCCGGCTGCTGGAGCCTGTCGGCTGACGACCTTGACAAGCCGGCAAGCTCCACCGTTGGTCTAGGCCCGATGCTCAGTCCAGCTTCAGCGCCTTGCGGACCGCCGGTAGCCCCGGTTCGCCGGTGACGGTGGTGACGCCGTCCAGCCACGCCGCGATCGGCTCCGGATTGGCCTTCAGGTACTCCGTGGCAGCAACCGAGGCATCCTGGCGCTTGTCCTCGATGCCTTCCATGATGGAATTCTCCATTGCGGTGCTGAAGACGAGCTGGCTGAACAGCTTGCCGGCGTTGGGGCACTGCTCGGCATAGCCGCGCCGGGCCAGCGTGTTGATCGTGGTACCGCCGTAATTGGCGCCGAAGTACTCGTCGCCGCCGCTGAGATAGGTGATGTTGAACTTCTTGTTCATCGGGTGCGGCTCCCAGGCCAGAAAGACGATCCAGTCCTCCCGCCGGGATTTGCGGTTGACCTGGGCCAGCATGCCCTGCTCGCTCGACGGCACCAGTTCCCAGTTGCCGAGGTCGAAGGCCTTCTCCTTGATCATCCGGTCGATGTTTGTGTTGGCGGGAGCGCCGGGATCGATGCCGTAGATCTTGCGTTCGAACTTGTCGGGAAATCGGCCGAGATCGGCGAAGCTGCGGACTCCCCCCTCCGCGACGTAGTTCGGCACGGCCAGCGTGAATTTGGCGTTCTCCAGGTTGGCCCGGATCAGGTCGGCTTCCTTGTTTTCCAGCAGCGGCTTCGCCAGATGGCTCTGTGCCGGCATCCAGTTGCCGAGGAAGACGTCGATCTGGCCGGTCTTAAGGCCCTGGAAGGTGATCGGCACCGCCACCGTCTCGACCTTCTGCTGATAGCCCAACGCCTTCAGCAGCAGGCCGGCGACGGCGTTGGTCGCCGTGATGTCGGTCCAGCCTGGGTCGGACATGCGCACCGTCTGGCACGCCTCGGGATCAGCCGCCTGCGCGGTTGAGCCCAGCAGCAGCAACCCCATGAGCCCGCCGGTTACGATGCCCGCCGCAAGTCTGGATGCCTTCATCGGTCTGTTCCCCTTGTTAAGCCGTCGTTGTCGTGCCCCGCTTTACCGCCGGAAAGCGTGCCATCGCCTCCAGGTCGTCGAGGTCGATGTGGTTGCGCATGTATTTCTCGGCGGCATTGAGCGGCGGTTGGTGGTCCCAGGAATGACGGCCGCCTCTAGTCAGCGCTTCGAACACCAGCCGGCGGCGGCGCTGGCTTGCGACCACGTCGGCGCGCAACGCCTCCAGGTCCCAGCGCCGGGCGATCTCCGACCGGTAGGCCGCCACGGTTTCGGCCGCAGCCGGGACCGCCGCCAGATTGACCAGTTCGTCCGGGTCGTCTCCGAGGTCGTAGAACTGGTCTGGATCGACCGGCGAATGGATGAACTTTTCAGTCCCGCGCCGGATCATGACGATGGGGGCGATGGCGCCCTCCGCCAGATACTCCCCGATCACCTCGTCATGTCCGCCGGTGCCCTGAAGGTGCGGCAGCAGGCTGCGGCCCTCGATCACGGTCGCGTAATCGGGCGAGACGCCGTCATGGGCCAGTTCCGCCAGCGTCGGCAGCAGATCGACCGAGGATACCGAAGCCGCTACCCGGTGCGCCGCGAAGTGCTTGGGCGCGTGGACGATCAGCGGGATGCGGCAAGCCGGCTCGAAGAAGCTCATCTTGTACCAGAGCCCGCGTTCGCCCAGCATCTCGCCATGGTCGGACAGCAGCACGACGATGGTGTTGTCTTCCTGACCGGTATCGCGGAGCGCCTGGAGCACCCGGCCGATCTGGTCGTCGATGAAGGAGACGGCGCCGTAATAGGCGCGGCGCGCGGTGCGGATGTGCTGTTCGGTGATCTCCGCATTGTCCATGTCGCTGATATGGCGGAGCCGGATCGAGTGGGGATCGTACTGGTCGTACGGGATGCTGACGCGGGGAAGCTCTATTTCGTCATCGCTATAGCGGTCCCAGTATTCCCGAGTGATGGCGTAGGGGTCGTGCGGGTGGGTCATCGACACGACCATGCAGAACGGCCGCTCGTCACGTCCGCGCGCGATGTCGTAGAGCTTTTGGCGGGAAGCGAAGGCCACCTCCTCGTCGAAGTCGAGCTGGTTGGTCCGCACGCACAGGCCGGCATCGGTGACCGAACTCATGTTGTGGTACCAGGATGGACGGTGGCCGAACCGGTCCCAATCCGGCGTCCAGCCGAAATCGGCCGGGTAGATGTCGGTCGTCAGCCGCTG
>DASQKT010000349.1:0-16221 GCA_035630415.1 Skermanella sp. | reverse complement strand
GTCATGGCCGACCGCCTTGTGGACTTGGCCCAACGAGGCGGCGGAGGCCGCGTTGCGCTCGAAGCTGGCGAAGCGCTTCTGCCAATTGGGACCCAGTTCCGCCGCCATCCGGCGCTTGACGAAGGGCCAGCCCATGCTGGGCGCATCGGCCTGAAGCTGGGAGAGTTCCTGGACGTATTCCTGCGGCAGGGCATCGGGGATGCTGGACAGGATCTGCGCCACCTTCATCAGCGGACCCTTCAGCCCGCCGAGCGCGTCCCGCAGTTCCTTCGCGTGTTCGCCGCGTTCGAGTTTGAGACCGAGATAGCGTTGTCCGGCGAGCCGCGCCGCCAGCCCGCCCATCGCCGTGGAAACCCGTGCGTAGCGCGCGATCCGCCCGCCGAACGAGTTCTGTTCAGTGCCATTTGCCATGGATGGAAAATGGTGCTCGCAGTGGTGATTGACCAGTGTGGCCGGAGCGTTTCCGCCCCCGCCAACTCCACTCACGCCGACCGGCGGGCGGTGCTGCCTTCGGCGACCTTGGCGACCTCGCTGTCACCCAGCGGCGGCGGGGCGAACTGGACGTGGACGCCATGGCGGCTGACGCCGACGACCTGGGCGTGCTGGGGGGTGTCGCGTTCGGGGAGGTTGAGGACCAGACGGTCGCCGGGACCGAGCGGGACGTCGGTCTGGATCAGGGCGCCGCCGCGCGAGACGTCGAGCAGTTCGGCGTCAGCCGCTCCGAAGGAGCCGGCGACGCCGGTCGAGACGCTGCACCGGTGGCGAGTATGGGCGCGGCGGTTGGCTTCCTCGGTGGAGGTGCGGACGATCTGCGTCAGGGCCTCAGCCAGCGACTCGATACCGTCGCTCAGGGTGGCGGCAGCCGATTTGCTGCTTTCCGCCAGACTGTCGGTACGGCGGCAATCGCTGGTCAGGGCATCGACATGGCCCGCGACCTGCCGCGTGGCGCGGGCGGTTTCTTCCATGTTGAGGGTGATTTCCGCCGTGGCCTTGGACTGGTCGGCCATGGCGAGGGCGATGGAGCCCGCGATTCCGTCGACCGCCGCGATGGTTTCCCCCACCTTTTCGACGGCGGCGTCGGCATCGCGCGCGGCCGCCTGGATGCGGCTGATAAGGTCGCCGATCAGGTCGGTCGAGCGCTCGGTTTCACGCGACAGGCTCTTGACCTCGCTGGCTACCACGGCAAAGCCCTTGCCGGCGGCCCCAGCGCGCGACGCCTCGATCGTGGCGTTCAGCGCCAGCAGGTTGGTCTGCGATGCGACGCTCCGGATCATGCCGACGATGCCGCCGATCTCGGTCGCGACACCCGCGAGGGTGCGGATCACCTCGGCGGCGTGATGGGTGCTCTCCACCGCCAGACGGGCGGCGTCGGCGGCGTCGCCGACCTGTCCCGTGATCCGGTCGATCGATCCGGTGAGCTGTCCGGTAGCTTCCGCCGCGACCCTGACCGTCTCCAGCGCGTGGTTGGAGGTGTCGGCCATCTGCCGCGCGTTGTCTTCCATGCTGCCGGCGGCGGAGTGCAGGCCGGCGGTGGCGGTCCGCATCTCGCTGGTCTGGCCGGTCACCGTCTCGATCGCCTTGCGGGTCTGGCCCTCGACCTTGTCGGCCATGTTGCGGATCGCGGCGCGCACCTCGTCGCGATGCACTTCCTCCAGCCGTTCCTCCTCGACCCGCATGGCGCGGACCTTGAGCGCATGGTCGCGGAAGACCTGGACGCTCGCCGCCATGGCGCCGACCTCGTCGCCCCGGTCGAGTCCCGGAACCTCCTCGTCGAGCTGATCGGCGGCGAAACGCGCCATCACGGCGCTCAGCCGGGTCAGCGGAGCCAGCAGCAGGCGCATGGCGATGAAGGACGCGGCGGCGACGACCAGGGCGGCGAGACCGCCGAGCGCCAAACCACCCCGGACCAGCACGTCGAGCATGCTGACATAACCGGACTTGGGCGACCCGACATAGAGCGCGCCGATGACCGTGCCGTCGGGTCCCTGGATCGGGTCATAGGCGACCAGATAGGGCTGGCCCTGGATTTCCGACTCGCCGCGATAAGGCTTGCCCTGCTTCAGCACGGTATCGACCACGGGACCGGACGGCAGCCGGGAACCGATCGTCCGTCTGCCGTCAGAAGTCTTGGCCGAACTGGCGACTCGCAGGCCGCCGCTGAACACGGTGGCGCCGGACCCGGTCAGGGCCGTGATGCGGTCCACCAGTTCGGTGTCGCCATCCACGACGACGTTGCCGGCTTTCAGCTTGTCGGCTTCCCGGTGGAGAGGGCCGGGTGCGCGCAGTACTTCCCATGCGACCCGCATGTTGCCTTCCTGGCGTTCGACCCCGAGCCTTTCGGCCTCGCTCTTCAGCAGGGAGCGCATGGCGAAGAGGTTGACTATACCGATCATACCGATCGCCAGCACACAGATGATGGCTATCTTGGAGGATATCGACAAACGGTTGATCAGGGACACGACAGCACACCTCGGACGCCGGAAACGCCATCGAAGCTACCATCATGGCGGGACGGTGTCAGTGATACCTTTCGACGCTTCGGTTGCTATCTTAGTGTCCATCAGCATAAATATTATCATCGCGGGGCATGATCTATACGGGAAACGGCGCGGACGTTGAGGAACGCCCGCGCCATCAGGCCTTACCCGTGTCGTATTGCCTCACCCGGCACCGGGGCCGAATCAGCCTTCCTGGCGCTCCAGATCGTCGATGAAGCCGCGAATCACGCCCAACCCCTTGTCCCAAAAAGCGGGATCGGAGGCATCCAGTCCGAACGGCGCCAGCAGCTCGCGGTGACGCAGGGTTCCCCCCGCCGACAGCATCTTCAGGTACCGCTCGGCGAAGCCGCCGGCCGCATCCTGATAGACGGCATACAGCGAGTTGACCAGACAGTCGCCGAAGGCATATGCATAGACATAGAAGGGCGAATGGATGAAGTGAGGAATATAGGTCCAGTAGTTCCGGTATCCCTCGTCGAAACGAAGTGCCGGGCCTAAGCTTTCGGTCTGGACGGCCAGCCAGATCTCCCCGATCCGCTCCGCGGTCAATTCGCCCTCGCGCCGTTCGGTGTGAAGCCGCTGCTCGAAATCGAAGAAGGCGACCTGACGGACGACCGTGTTCAGCATGTCCTCCACCTTGGAGGCCAGCATGATCTTACGGCGCTTCGGGTCGGTCTCGCTCTCCAGCAGGGAGCGAAAAGTCAGCATCTCGCCGAACACCGACGCCGTCTCCGCCAGCGTCAGCGGGGTATCGGCCATCAGGTGGCCCTGCTTGCCCGCCAGCACCTGATGGACGCCATGACCCAGTTCATGGGCCAGCGTCATCACGTCGCGCGTCTTGCCCTGGTAATTGACCAGCAGATACGGGTGGACGCTCGGCACCGTCGGGTGTGCGAAGGCGCCCGGAGCCTTGCCGGGCCGGACCGGCGCGTCGATCCAGGCGTTGTCGAAGAACTTGGCGCCGACGGACGCCAGATCGGGCGAGAACCGGCCATAGGCGTCCAGCACGATACCGCGCGCCTGATCCCAGGGGATCAGCCGGTCGTCGTCGTCGGGCAGCGGCGCGTTGCGGTCCCAGTAGTCCAGGGTGTCGCCGCCGAACCACTTGGCCTTCAGCTTGTAATAGCGGTGCGACAGGTCGGGATAGGCGCCCTTGACGGCGGTCACCAGCGCGTCGACGACTTCGTCCTCGACGTGGTTGGACTTGTTGCGGGACGAGGTCGGGCGCGGATAGTTGCGCCACTTGTCCTCGATCTCCTTGTCCTTGGCGAGCGTGTTGGTGATCAGGGCGAAGGTGCGGACATTGGCGTCGAGCACGCGCCCGATCTCGACGGCGGCTTCCTTCCGCTTCGCGGCGTCACGGTCGGACAGGCGGTTCAGCGCCTCGGTGCAGGTCACCTCCCGGCCGCCGAGGGTGAAGCGGAGACCCGCGATCGTCTCATCGAACAGGCGGTTCCAGGCGGCGCGGCCGACGACGTATTTCTCGTGCAGCAGACGTTCCAGCTCGTCGGAAAGCTGGTGCGGGCGGAAAACGCGGATGTCGCGCAGCCAGGGAGCGTAGCGCGCAAGTTCCGGCGTCTTCAGCTTGGCCGCGAGCGCATCGTCATCAATCCGGTTCAGTTCCAGCGTGAAGAACAGCAGGTGGGTCGAAATGCCGTTGACCCGCTCCTGAATGCCCTGGAAGAACTTGCCGACCAGCGGGTCGTTCATGTCGCCGGCATAGACGAGGTGGGCGTAGCTCATGATGCGGGAGAGGGTTTCGTCGATCTCCTCGTACTGCGCGATGGCGCTTCCCAGGGCCGCACCCTCGAGGATCGCGAGCTTGCCGTTGTAGCTTTTGTAAAAATCCTTCGACGCCTTTTCCATCCGATCCAGATCGGCCTTCAGCGCGTCGGAGTCCTGGCCCGGATAGAGATCGCCCAGGTCCCAGACCGGCAGCGCGCCCAAATCGGGCGCCGCCGGATCGGAGTTATCGAGCGGCTCGGCGGTCACGGTCTGACTCATGGATGTCCTCCTGTTGCGCTGGACGGGATATAAGCCGGGTCTTGTGCCCATCCAAGCGGCTACACCGTTTCCTATATCACGATATCGGGGGTTCACACTTCCCCCACTGGCCATATGGCCCACCCGAGAACGGACCAGAGGCATGAACGCGCAATCCCAGATACACCCCGGCACGAAGCCCGGCGTGATCGACGAAAGCCGCTACGACGAGTGGCGGACGCTGCCCGCCATGTTCTTCGATCAGGCGGAACGCCTGGGCGGACGGCCACTGCTGATCGCCAAGCGGGACGGCGTCTGGGGCGAGCGGACCTGGAGCGAAGCCGCCGATGCGGTTTCCAAGGCGGCGGCCGGACTGAAGAGCCTGGGAGTGGGGCATGGTGACCGGGTCGCCATCGTGTCCGAGAACCGTCCGGAATGGCTGATCGCCGATTTCGCGATCATGCTGCTGGGAGCGATCACGGTACCCGCCTATACCACGAGCACCACGGCGGACCATCTGCATACGCTGCGCGACAGCGGCGCCCGAGTGATTCTGGTGTCGAGCGCCGCCTTGATGCGGAAAGTGCTCCCCGCCGCCCTCCAGCTTCCCGATAGCCGCGCCGTGATCAGCCTGAACGAGGATGCCGGCGGCGGGGCTGGTTCTCCCGACGGACCGGAGCTTTTGTCCTGGGCTGGCCTGCTGGAGCGCGGCGGCGGCGGCCTTGCGGTCGAACCGGCGCTTGAAGCGCTGGAACGCGACGACGTCGCCTGCCTGATCTATACCTCCGGCACGGGAGGGGCGCCCAAAGGCGTCATGCTGACCCACGGCAATATCCTGGCGAACTGCAAGGGAGCCCTGGAACTGGTGCTCGACGTCGGACTGGGCGACGAGACCTTCCTGTCGTTCCTGCCTCTCGCCCATGCCTACGAGCATACCTGCGGCCAGATGTTCGCGCTGAGCCTGGGCGCGCGGATCGCCTATGCCGAATCGGTCGAGAAGCTGGCCGGCAACCTGGGGGAGGTCAAGCCGACGATCATGACCGCCGTTCCCCGCCTTTACGAGGTGCTGGAGCAGCGCATCCGGCGGGAGGCGGAGCGGCCCGGCGGCTGGCGGATGAAGCTGTTCCACAAGACGCTGGAACTGGGCAGGCGGAGATATGACAGGGGCGGCAGGCTGGGGCCATGGGACGGCTTGCAGGACAAGGTGCTGGACCGGCTGGTGCGGGCGCGCATCCGCAACCGTTTCGGCGGACGACTGAAGGCGTTCATCTCAGGTGGCGCCGCCCTGGCGCCGGAGACGGCGCTGTTCTTCCAGTCGCTGGGCATCCGCATCCTACAAGGCTACGGCCAGACGGAGGCGGCGCCGCTGATATCCTGCAACAGGCCGAGCCGGGTCCGGCACGACACCGTCGGGCCGCCGGTCCCCGGCGTCGAGATCCGGATAGAAGATGGGGGTGAGGCGAACGGGTCGGTCAGTGCGGCGGACGGCGAGATTCTGGCGCGGGGACCGTCGGTGATGAAGGGATACTGGGGCGACGCCGATGCGACCGGGCGGACGGTGATCGGCGGCTGGCTGCACACCGGCGATGTCGGCCACCTGACGCCGGACGGCGCGCTGGTCCTTACCGACAGGAAGAAGGACCTGATCGTCACCAGCGGCGGCGACAACGTGGCGCCGCAGCGGGTCGAAAACCTGCTGGCGCTTGAACCCGTCATCGGGCAGGTCATGGTGGCGGGCGACGGCCGCCCCTTCCTGGTGGCCTTGATCGTCCCGGACGCCCAAGTGGCGAGGGACTGGGCCAAACGGCACGGCAAGCCGGCCGGCCTCGGCGAACTGACGGAGGACGCCGATTTCCGGAAGCATGTCGGCGAGGCGGTGGAGCGGGTGAACCGGGGCCTGTCGGGAATCGAGCGCGTCCGCAAGTTCATCCTGACGGCGGAGCCATTCGGCATCGAGAACGGACAGCTTACGCCGACGCTGAAGATTCGCCGGCACGAGATCCGTAAACGGTATGGCGATCTTCTGGATCAGCTTTATTTGGGCCGTTAGGTTTGCCGTCGGGAAGGTTTCGATCGATTCGAAACCTTGTCAATCTCTTCGTCGCCGAATCCGCGCTTCGTGTGTTGTCCCTTCCATGACTGAAAACACCGACCCCTTCGACCGCGAAAGATGGGTGCGCCGTCAAAGCGCGCTTGCCGAGTTCGGCCGTCAGGCGCTGATGGTGGACGATCTGGACGCCCTGCTGCACGAGGCCGTCGTGCTGGCGGCGCAAGGGCTGGACATTGATCGGGCCAAGGTGATGGAAGCCCTGCCCGACCGCGACAAGCTGCTGATGCGGGCGGGTACGGGGTGGAAACCCGGTCTGGTCGGCAATCTGGTAGTGGATGCCGGCAGCAGGTCGTCGGGCGGCTACACGCTTTACACCGGCAAGCCGGTGATCGCCGAGGACATCGACACCGAAAAACGTTTCGACGTGCCGGACTTCCTGCGCGAGCACGGCATCAAGAGCCTGATCAACGTCATCATCCAGGGCAAGGGCGAGCCCTTCGGCGTGCTTGAGGTGGACAGTACCGAGAAGCGATGCTTCAACCAGGAGGACGTCGATTTCCTGCAAAGCTACGCCAACGTGCTGGCGGCGGCGATCGACCGCACCATGACGAACGACGCGCTGGCGAAATTGGCCGACGAGCGAGCGGTCCTGCTGCGCGAGCTTCAGCACAGGGTCAAGAACAACCTCCAGATCATCACCAGCCTGCTGAACATGCAGATCCGCCGGGTCGGGTCCGGGGAGGTCGAAAGCCAGCTCCGCATCATCGGCAGCCGGGTGGAAACTCTACGGGTCGTTCATGACAACCTGTTCCAGGCGGAGAACATCGACCAGATCCCCCTGCCCCATTATCTGAGTTCGCTGTGCGAAAGCCTGCTCGCCTTCCACGGCGTCCGCGCTGAGGAAGTGACGCTGAAATTCAGCGCCGACGAGGCCATGGCCGGCGTCGATACCACGGTCCCGCTGGGGCTGCTGATCAACGAGTTCTTCGTCAACAGCATCCAGCACGCCTTTCCCAAGGGTAAGGGAGAGATAGACGTGCAACTGACCCGCGAAGGCCCCGATCGCGCCCGCCTGACCCTGACCGACGACGGCCCCGGCTTCGACCGCGCCAGCGTGAAGGGAAAAGGCACCGGCTTGCAGATCATGGAAGTGCTGGCGCTGCAACTCGGCGGCAAGCTGACCTGGGACGACGAGCTTTGGAAGAAGAACGAGGGCGCCAGGGCAGTGCTGGAGCTGCCGGTGATTTGACTTTCCCGGTCAAGGATCGGTCTGGACTCCGTCCAGGATTCTCTCCCCCGCTGCCCAGCGGGCATCCGCGCCGGAAGTATTCAGGATGGTTGCAAGCCCGTCGATCAGTTCATAGGAGTGGGCGTCCAGACCGCGCTCCGTGAGCGCCGCGCGCAGGCAATGGGACAGGAAGCGGCGGGTCCGCATATTGATCCGGGGAACCGGGATCGGTGCTTCCGCATCGCGTTCCCTGGTCGAACGCTCGCAGGCGGCGACGTCGAACGAGGCATAGGCCCTGCATCCGAGCGGCCGCACCGGATAGATGCCGCACAACCCGTCCTCCAGCATGGGGCAAGGATGGCTCAAGCGCACGCGCTCGGTTGGGGAAAGGCTACGGGTGAGTTGCGATGCCGCCTGGAGGCGGGCCGTCAGCGCGTCGCGGCGTTCTTGCGGCCATTTGGAAACGTGCTCGGCGATCGCCAGCAGCTCCGGCGCCGTGGCGGAGACGTAGAGGTGGCAGCAATGGGCGCAGCCCATGCGGCAGGCGACTTCCTGGCGCGGCGGGTTGGCCGCAATGGTCTGGTCAAGCTGGCGGTGACAGGCGGAAACCAAAGTGCGCAGCCGTTCCCGCGTCGGCTTGGCGATCAGCGCGCGGAACCGCGCGGTCTGGCGCGCGACCTCGTCGGGCGTGGGCGGGTCGATGGGAGCGGATTTGGGTAGTTTCATGGGCGATTGCGATAAATTATATCAAGAGCTTTGAAGATTGACCTGTGCCCAATGGCACGTAGTGGGTAGGTCGGTCTAAAGCGAAGCGGCAGCCGACATAGACGCGCCTGCTTGTCGGCTGCCGCTTCGCTTTAGACCGACCTACGGCATGAGCATTTTAACCAGTCAACTTCTTCGGTTTTTGTCATTACAGGTTATCGGATCAAGGGAGTGCCACTATTCAGCGAGTTTCGATACATTCAAAGAGCCATTATGAATTTGTGCCAAAGTACAACGAACCCCAACTGCTCAGCAACGATCAAGGTCGAGATCGCTTAAAAGATCTTCTTCGACTGCAATGCGCAACGCATTAATCGCGTCTTCTATCGTCATCCCGAAACCTTCATGCCTCTTCTCCGGCGCTCTCTTGGCTTCCATGCGGGCACCAAAGCCAAGCCACTCTTCATGGCTCATGTGGCCTGCATCCACTGCGCTTTCGGCTGCTTCAGGCGCAGGCTCACCGGTCTTCAAGACGGCCTCAGTCATGCTCATTCCCCTGCTTACCGAGACCCCGCCCTGACCCGCCGTCAGAACTAATAGTCACTTCCATGCGGTTATTCGCAAATGAATCTCTAATCCTAAATTTCGGATATGACAAGCCGCTGCCGGTGGAACCGGCTGCCGGCACTCGCCAAGACGGCGCCAACATTTTTCCGTCGGACCGGAAAAATCCGCTTTCACCGATCCCATATAACATTTTATCGCCGCGACACGAAGTCGCGGAGATTCGTTGCGAAGTTATCGGGACGCTCTAGGAAGGATTGCAGGATAGGACAGTAACGGATAACCTTTTTCTCAAGAAGAACAAGAAGACGATTCCAAGGATCGCTCTTTCAGGAGGAACGGTAAGATGACGCTCCCGGCTGTCAAACTGGACGATAAGTACACGCTCGAAAGCGGGCGGGTGTTTCTGACCGGAACGCAGGCGCTGGTCCGCTTGCCGATGATGCAGCGGCAGCGGGATGTCGCGGCGGGGCTGAATACCGGCTGTTTTATTTCGGGCTATCGCGGTTCGCCCCTGGGCGCTTTCGACCAAGCGCTGTGGAAGGCGCGGAAGTTCCTGGCATCCAACCATATCCAGTTTCAGCCGGGCGTGAACGAGGAATTGGGCGCCACCGCCGTCTGGGGCAGCCAGCAGGTCGGCATGTTCCCCGGTGCTCGCTATGACGGCGTCTATTCGATGTGGTACGGCAAGGGTCCGGGCGTGGACCGGTCGGGCGACGTGTTCAAGCACGGCAACGCGGCGGGCACGTCCCGCAATGGCGGCGTGCTGGTGCTGGCCGGCGACGATCATAGCTGTAAGTCCTCCACGTTCCCGCACCAGTCGGAGCATGCCTTCGTGCATGCCATGATCCCGGTGCTCAACCCGGCGAGCGTTCAGGAATTCCTCGATCTCGGCATGATGGGCTGGGCGATGTCGCGCTTTTCCGGCTGCTGGATCGCCTTCAAGACGATTGCCGAGACGGTCGAAAGCTCCGCTTCCGTGTCGATCGACCCGCTGCGCGTCGATTACGTCCTGCCGGAGTTCGACATGCCGGTCGGCGGGCTGAACATCCGCTGGCCCGATCCGCCGCTCCAGCAGGAAGAGCGGCTGATGAAGTACAAGCTCTACGCGGCCCTGGCCTTCGCTCGCGCCAACCGGCTGGACAAGACGGTTATATCGTCCCCGCGCCCCCGGCTGGGCGTTGTTACGACCGGCAAGAGCTATCTGGACGTCCGGCAGGCGCTGGACGACCTGGAAATCTCCGAGGAGATGGCCGCCGATATCGGGCTGACCGTATACAAGGTCGCCATGACGTGGCCGCTGGAGCGCGAAGGCATGCGCCGCTTCGCCCAGGGTCTCGAAGAGATCGTCGTGGTCGAGGAAAAGCGGGCGCTGATCGAGAACCAGCTCAAGGAACAGCTCTACAACTGGGACCCGGACGTGCGTCCGCGCGTCATCGGCAAGTTCGACGAGGACGCGCACGAGATGCTGCCGGCCTATAACGAGCTGTCACCGGCCCGCATCGCCGTGACGATCGGCCGGCGCCTGCTGAAGTTCTTCGACCACGAGGGCATCCGCCGCCGCGTCGAGTTCCTGGAGCGGCAGGAGAACGCGAAGACGCGGAAGGCCCTGGTCGAGCGCAAGCCGTTCTTCTGCTCCGGCTGCCCGCACAACACCTCCACCGTGGTGCCGGAAGGCAGCCGCGCCGTGGCCGGCATCGGCTGCCATTACATGGCGACGTGGATGGACCGGCGGACCGAGACTTTTACCCAAATGGGCGGCGAAGGCGTGCCCTGGATCGGTCAGGCGCCGTTCACCGACGAGCAGCACATCTTCGCCAATCTCGGTGACGGCACCTATTTCCACTCCGGCCTGCTGGCGGTCCGTGCCGCCATCGCGTCCGGCGTCAACATCACTTACAAGATCCTCTACAACGACGCGGTCGCGATGACCGGCGGGCAGGCCCATGACGGCTCGCTGTCGGTGCCGCAGATCAGCCGGCAACTGGCGGCGGAAGGGGCCGTACGAATCGTCGTCGTGACTGACGAGCCGGAGAAATATGCCGGGACGACCGGGCTTGCGGCCGGCGTGCGCGTCGAACATCGCGATAACCTGGACAGCGTCCAGCGCGAGCTTCGCGAGGTCAAGGGCACCAGCATCCTGATCTACGATCAGACCTGCGCCGCCGAGAAGCGCCGCCGGCGGAAGCGCAAGATCATGGTCGACCCGCCCAAGCGGGTGGTGATCAACGAGCAGGTCTGTGAGGGCTGCGGCGATTGCTCTAAGAAGTCCAACTGCCTGTCGGTGGTTCCGGTCGAGACCGAGTTCGGCCGCAAGCGCCAGATCGACCAGTCCACCTGCAACAAGGATTTCTCCTGCGTCAAGGGCTTCTGCCCAAGCTTCGTCACCGTCCATGGCGGCCAGTTGCGGAAGCCCAAGCCGGCGGCAGTGGCGGGCAGCCAGTCCGCCGTGGCTGAGATCGCGCTGCCGGAGCCATCCCGCCCCGGCCTGGACCATCCCTACGGCGTGCTGGTCACCGGCATCGGCGGTACCGGCGTCGTGACAATCGGTGCTATCCTGGGCATGGCCGCGCATATCGAGGGCAAGGGCTGTTCGGTGCTGGATCAGGCTGGTCTGGCGCAGAAGGGGGGAGCCGTCACCAGCCATATCCGCATCGCCGCCAAGCCCGACGACATCCACGCGGTCCGCGTGGCGGCGGGCGGCGCGCATCTGGTGATCGGCTGCGACGTGGTGGTCACCGCCAGCAGCGACTGCCTGTCCAAGATGGCGCCGGGCCACACCCGCGCTGTTATGAACGACCACGAGACGGTGACGGCGGACTTCACCCGCAACGCCGACTTCCGCATCCCGTCGAAGGAGTTGCAGGCGGAAATCGTCAAGGCCTGCGGCGGCGCCGAGGCGGTTACAGCACTGGACGCCACGGGAATCGCGACGGCACTGCTGGGCGATTCGATCGCGACCAACCTGTTCATGCTGGGCGTCGCGTATCAGAAGGGCCTGATCCCGGTGTCCTCTGAAGCCATCGAGCAGGCGATCGAGCTGAACGCCGTCGCGGTCAAGATGAACACCGACGCCTTCCGCTGGGGCCGCCGCGCCGTGATCGACCTCAGCGCCGTCAAGGCGACCGCAGCACCGGCCACGACCGCGAGCGTCAAACTGTCGGAGACGCTGGACGAGGTGATCGCCCGTCGCGTCAGCTTCCTGACCGACTACCAGGATGCGGACTATGCGGCCCGCTACAAGCGCCAGATCGACTGGGTGCGGCAGGTCGAGGGCGAGCGCGCCCGTGGTCTCATCGGCCTGACCGAGGCGGTCGCCCGCAACTACTTCAAGCTGCTGGCCTACAAGGACGAGTACGAGGTGGCGCGGCTGTATACCGACGGCGCGTTCCTGAAGCGTCTCGGCGAGCAGTTCGAGGGCGACTACAAGCTGGAATTCCATCTGGCGCCGCCCATGCTGTCGGAAACCGACCCGGCGACGGGAGAGCCGAAGAAGAAGGCTTATGGCCCGTGGATGCTGAAGGCCTTCCAGGGGCTTGCCCGGATGAAGCGGCTGCGCGGCACCCGCTTCGACCCGTTCGGCCGCACGCCCGAGCGGAAGATGGAGCGCCAGCTTATCGCCGACTACGAGAAGACGCTGGGCGAGCTTCTGTCCGGCCTGAACCATGAGAACCACGGCCTGGCCGTCCAGATCGCCTCGATCCCGGACGCCATCCGGGGCTTCGGCCCGGTCAAGGACCGCCACCTCGCCGATGCGCGGGCGAAGGAAGCGGCCCTGCTGGAAGCCTTCCGCCAGCCGGCTCCGACGCCGATGGCGGCGGAGTAAAGAGCGGGCCGGCGATCCCGCTTCAGCCCTCGCGGATCGCCAGCAAGGCTCCCAGGGGCGGCAGGGTGAGGGTGACGCCCTCCTCCGCCGCCACGGCGGTTCCGGCGGGCAGCGGAGTTTCGACCGGAGTGTAGCGGCCCGGCGGCAGCACGTAGTCCGCTTGAGCGTTCGACAGGTTGAAGACGGCGACCAGCCGGTTGCCGCGCGAGAAGGCCAGCACCTCGCCGTCCTCATCGACGTCGGCGAGGCCGCCGTGCTTCAGGTCGGGAAACTGGCGCCGAAGCGTCAGACAGCGCCGCCAGACGTTGAGCGTCGATGCGGGGTCCATTTCCTGCCGGTCCGCCGCCAGCGTCCGGTGTGACTCCGGGACCGGCAGCCAGGGCGTTTCGGCATCGGTGAAGCCGGCGTGCCGGGCTCCTGCGATCCAGGGCATCGGCGTCCGGCAGCCGTCGCGGCCGGGATATTCCGGCCAGAACGCCATGCCGAAGGGGTCGCGCAGGTCGTCGTAGCCAAGCTCCGCCTGCGGCAGTCCCAGTTCCTCCCCCTGGTAGAGGCACAGCGTACCGGGCAGGCAGCAGAACAGCAGGGCCAGCAGGGCCGCGAACCGCTGGGGATCGGCGCCGGCCGGCTTCCAGCGCGATACCGCGCGCTCGACATCGTGGTTGCTGAAGCTCCAGCAGGTGGCGGCGCCGGTACCGGCCGCCATCAATGCGGCGTACAGGGTGCGGGCGCCGAACGGCTGCTTGGGCAGGTCGAGGGTATAGGCGGAATGCAGGCCGCCCTGCCTGGTATAGCGGTCGATCCGCTGGCCGGCTCCCGGCTGGCTCGACAGCTCGCCCAGCAGCACCCGGCCGCCATACTCGTCCACCACTTCGCGGAGTTGGGCCAGCAGGCCGACGGTATCGGCATGCGCCATATCGTGGATATGCCGCTGAAGTCCGAACGGCTTGGCCGGAATCCCGGAGGGGACAGGCCCGACCGGCGGATTGCCGCGCAGTTGCGGGTCGTGCATCAGGAAATCGACGGCGTCGAGCCGGAAGCCATCGACGCCCCGCTCCAGCCAGAAGCGGGCGGTGTCGAGCAGTTCCGACACGACGGCGGGGTTGCGCAGGTTCAGCGTCGGCTGGGCGGCCAGGAAGTGGTGCAGGTAGTACTGCCGCCGGCGCGGGTCCCAGGTCCAGGCGGGGCCGCCGAACACCGACAGCCAGTTGTTGGGCGCCGTGCCATCGGGAGCGGGATCGGCCCAGACATACCAGTCGGCTCTATCCGCCTGCTTCGAGTGCCGGCTTTCAACGAACCAGGGATGGCTGTCGGAAGTATGGCCGCAGACGAGATCGACGATCAATTTCAGGCCGCGCCGGTGGGCTTCGGCGAGCAGGCGGTCGAAGGTGTCGAGCGTACCCATCCGCGAATCGACCGCCCTATGGTCGGCGATGTCGTAGCCGAAGTCTTTCAGCGGCGATGTAAAGAACGGCGACAGCCAGAGGGCGTCAACTCCGAGTAACGAAATATGATCGAGGTGCTGAAATATTCCGTCCAGATCTCCGCAACCATCGCTATTACCGTCGGAAAAACTAAGCGGATATATTTGATATAGCACCGTTCCCCTAAGCCAGCTCTCACTCGGGCTCAAAGCCTGCTCCGCAAAAATATGAGGTTAATCGAGAGTCAAGTACCAAAAGGCGAGTGTCGTATTCTGTAGGCATATTCGTAACCAAGCTATGAACTACGCCTATGGTCCAACCCTCTTTCAATTACTTGACTCACGCTGTTGCAATCGCTTCGATTCGATAACGTCCTCGGCTTGAGGAGGCGGGTGGTTTGAGGAAGCGGCCACGTTGGGGCCGCGCAGTATGATCGGATCAGCGGCCATGAACCTGCCATACCCTGTGTCATGGGATTGAGCGCCCCGGAGTTCACGGGTGACCGCGACGCCTGCGAGCGTGAGCCAATCCACATTCCCGGCGCGATACAGCCGCATGGCGTCCTGCTTTCGGTCGATCCCACGGACTGGACGATCGCCCAGGTCAGCGCCAATTCCGCCACGTTGCTGACGCTGCCGCCGGAAGAGCTTGCCGGCCGTCCCCTGTCCGACCTGCTCGGCGCCGACATGGCGGCACAACTGGCGGGCCGCGACCTGGCGCCGGTCTTCCCCCATCTGCACGACGCTGTTCCGGTCACCCTCGCCGTAGCGCCCGAACGCCATCTGTGCTGCGTGGCGCATCGCCACGACGACCGCGTCATCCTGGAGTTCGAGGAACCGGCCGGTCCTCCGGGTCAACCGAGTTCGGACGACCTGCACCGCAAGCTGTCCTACGGCGTCGGCCACATCGCCCGGTCCGGCGACGACGTGCGCGCCATCTGCGAAACGGCCGTGACGGAAATGCACGGGCTTGCCGGCTTCGACCGCACCATGGTCTACCGCTTCGATACCGACTGGCATGGCGAGGTTATCGCCGAACGGACGAGCGGCCTGCCGAAGCGGTACCTGGGACACCACTTCCCGGCATCCGACATCCCGGCCCAGGCGCGGGAGCTTTACACCCGCACCCTGCTGCGCGTGATACCCGACGTGGACGGCGCCGCCGTGCCGCTGTTCCCGGCCCTGGACCCCGCGCGCGGGCTACCGCTCGACCTCAGCTACGCGTCGCTTCGCGGCGTCTCGCCTATTCATCTCCAATATCTGCGCAACATGGACGTCCGGGCGACGATGGCGCTGTCGCTGCTGGTCGGCAACCGGTTCTGGGGCATGATCGTCTGCCACAGCGCCACGCCGCGCCCGGTATCGGCAGCCCTGCGCGGCGTCTGCCAGGAACTGGCGGAGGTGGTCGCGGCACGCCTGTTCCGGATGGAAGCGGAGCGCCGCGCCTCCGGCTTCCTCAAGGCCCGCAACCGTGCCGACATGCTGGCCGATGCCCTATCCGAATCGGCCGATCTGACCTCGGGGATCGAACGGCGGGCGCCGATGCTGCTGTCCTGGTTCGATTGCACGTCGCTGCTTGGCCGTATCCACGGCAAACCGGTCCGCTGCGGCACCGACGCTACTCCTCCGACGGCGCTGCCCACGAGGCGGGGCGCCGATCCCGTCCGACTGGACGACCAGTGGATCGCGACCGCTGACCCGGTCGGCGTCTATATAGCGGGCGCCGCCCGCGCCGACTTCACCGGAGCCGTCCACCTGCCGCTGTCGCCGGACGGCGGCGACTACCTTGTCCTGGGCAGGAGAGAGCGGGTCCGGACCGTCGTCTGGGCGGGGGTCTCCGAAGATCAGAGCAAGCGCGACCTGACCCCGCGCGCCTCGTTCGAGGCCTGGAGCGAGATCGTCAGGGGCCGAAGCCTGCCTTTCGACGATATCGCCCACCAGCTC
>DASQKT010000348.1:0-11058 GCA_035630415.1 Skermanella sp. | reverse complement strand
AACTGGCCCATGAGGTCCGGGAGTTCTTCAGGCCCCTGCGGGCTGGATGAGGTTGCCGAGCAGCGCGGATAACGGGCTGTCAGGATTTTTGACGGCCCGGTTCGTCGTGTCCGATCCACACCCAAAGCCGCTCAGGGAAGTTGATTTGTTATCATATTATGCGCGTATGAATAACATTTCATAAGATCAATCGTCTTGAAGTATGTGTATTGATGTGATCTAAACCTTTTTGGGATTAGCATCAAACACGATCGCTTTGCGGTCTAAAATTACCGTTAGAACCGACCCAACCCGCAATAGATCAGAATCTGGAGAACGCCATGTCGATCGGTGTACAGGCAAACGCTGTCTTCAACATTGATAACACAACTTATAATGCAAGCTTGAGCATTCCGACGTCGGCTCTGACCGCAGATGCCCCGTTGCTGTTCAACGTCACCACCCAGCCGACCGGCAGCGCCGCCGACGCTGCCTCGTCCATCCTGACCGTTGCCGTCGGCGCAACCAACGAGATCTATGTCGCGGTCGCACCGCCAAGCGACCTGATCACGGCGGCCGTCGGCGATATCGTCACCGACCTGAATGTCGTGGTGTCGGAAGGCACCTTCAACACCGCGACCAACACCTTCACCGCTTCCTGAGCTCCTCACGGCGCCCCGGTCCCCTGATTGGGTCCCCTGATCCGGTCCCTCAATCTGGCCGGGGCGCTCGGTTTTCCTGAAACCACGACGGAATGAGTTCACCCATGCAGATCGGTGTCAGAGGGACTTTTTCTTTTTCCGAGATCTTCGGCGGAAAACTGAACCTGACCACCACCTGCAATCTGGCGATTTCCCAACCCTACAGCTTGATTTACGCCGAGATGACCAATCTCGACGTCATCGCGGTGCTGAACGAAGCATTCGGTCTTGGGCTGGCCGGCCAATCCCTGATCGTCACTTCCGCAGGGTTCTTTACTTTTTCGACCAGTGGCGGCGGTTCCTCGCAGGCCACGCTGCAAAGCATCTTTCCCGACTCGCCGGTTCCGGCGACGGTGTCCAGTACCGCTACCCCCGTGACCGACACCAGCAGCTTCTGGCTGACCGTTCAACTGACCGATACGGACGGTGATGACAGTAATGACGGACTGTTCATCAGTCTTGTCGATATCGGCGTCTCCAGCGGCACTCAGTTGTCGCTGTCCGCTACCTTCGCCTCGGGTGCTGTCGCCGGGACAGCGATAAAATCGGCGGATTATGCCCTTTCCCTGGACGGTGAAGTCGAGCTTTTTGGAATTTTTACCTTCCAAGACGTCGTCATAAATTACAGCATTGCCGATTCGACGCTGTTGTCGGTCAGCGGCACGCTCGATATCGCCCTGTTCGGCAGCAATTTCACCTTCACCGGCACCGTCTCTTCCGACAGCGGAACCCAGCTCGTCACCGCCGACGTCCTGGCGCAGGGCAACGTCAATCTCGATTCCCTGTTCGGCGGCGCCTTTACCGGTATTTCCTTCACCAATATCGCCTTCAACCTCAACTATCCTTATGGCAGCAACACGGACGCCGCACAGTTCATGGTGCGCGGCGGCTGCGATTTCGACGGACTGGAATTCACCGGCTTATTGTATATGGAAGGCCTGACGCCGGTGCTGGGCAGCGTCGTCTTCACCCAGCAGGCCTCGATCGGCGCCTTGTTCGAGCAGTGTATTCCAGGGGCCAGTTGGCCGGACACTCTGGTCGATCTCACTCTGCTGTCAGGCTGTCAGGTCTATTACAACAGCACCGCCGAACCGCTGACCCTGACCTTGTCCAACGACGGAACCGCGCCGACATTGCTGCCGGTTCCACCCGCCCCGGCCTCGCCCACGCAGGTCCCCCCAGCCCGACGGTCGTCACCTATACGGCAGGGTTCAACCTCGCCGCTTCCTTCATCCTGACATTGCTCGACAGTTTCGATGTCGCCGGCACCATCGTCGTCAACGGCGATGGCGTGATCGCCTCGATCGAGATCGCGGACCCGATCGACATCTATGTTCTTCAGATCACCCGGCAGGGCAATGTGGCGCAGGGGCCGGTGCTGGCGATCAGCACCGAGGGCAACAGCGGCACGATGAGCTTCATGGGGGGACTGATGTTCTTCCAGGAGCCGTTCGGCGTCGATGTCACGGTCGTTGCCACCAAGGACGCGAAGCAGAACCTTCTGGTCAACACCACGCTGACGCCGACGACAGCCTATCCGCCGCTCCTGAGCGCTTCCGATTCCTTGTCCTTCAGCTACAGCTCCGACCTGGGATTCACGATCGACGACTGGCCGGTGGTCAACCAGGTCCAGGACATCATCGATTTTCTGAGCGAACTGAAGAGCCTGGTCAACTCCAAGGGCAGCGGGTGCGGGCAGATCGCCGACTATGTCTGCAACGACATGCTCGGCCAGAGCTACAGCATCGGCCTCAGCTTCAGCAGCGACAGCAGCAGCGGTCTGAGCCTGGCCCTTGCCATCACCTATAGCCTGACGTTCTCCGGGGACGTCTTCGCCACGGTCACCATGCCGAACGCGCTGGTGATCCCGATCCCCACCAGCATCACGCTGGACTCCGGCAGTCCGGACTATCTGTGGACGGTGATGGTCGAGTCCATGGAGGCTGCGGCGGAGTCGTTCGTCACGGCCCTGATGGACAATCCGGAGGCCATCGCCAACTTCCTGGTCCTGTTCGGGGGTCAGCAGGCCGCGCAATACGCCGCTACCCTGATCTGTCAGTCCTTGGTCGATGCGGCCGTCGAATCAGCCGTCGAAGCCGGGATGGCAGCCGCTGGTGCGGCACTTGGCACGGCCGCCGTCGCCGTGGCAGCCGTCGTCGCCGCCGTTTCGGCAGCACTTGCGGGTGGCGGCGATGACGATGATGACGACGATGACGATGATGACGACGATGACGATGATGATGACGACGACGATGATGACGACAACTCGCCGCCGGCAACTCCGGCCAAACTGACCACGGCCGTCAACGGATCGGCGGTCACCGCCACATGGTCGCTGAGCAGCGGCGCGCAGACTTATTCGGCGACCATGACCGACCCAGCGGGGGTGTTGCTGGGCAGCAGCGGCCAGTTGACCTACAGCGCCACGTCCTACACCTTCGACGTCCAGCCGACGCCGCTTCCGGCTGTCTGCACCATTGCAGTCACCGCCGGCAACCCCTATGGGACGAGCGCGCCGGCAACCACCACCGTGACATATCTGGCGGCACCGAGCGACGTGGTCGTGACCTATTACGATCCGGCCACACCCGCCGATACGGCGCAGATGTCGGTGACGGCGGATTTGGATACCGGGGTTTCCGCGCTGAATGTCACCGTCGGCGATGGCGCGTCCACCCTCATCACCCAGGCCGATTATACGCCCGGCACGCTGTTCGACGCCTCGCAACTGGTGGCAGGCACCAGCTACACCGTCACCGTCAGCGCCTATGGCACGGCCACGAGCACGAACACGTACAGCGCCGCCGCCGTCACGGTGCCGCTGGTGCCCATCCAGCTCGGCGCCCCCACGGTCACCGCCGTCGCCAATATGCCGGACAGCATCAGCGTGTATTTCGACCTCGTGGACACGGCGAATTCCTATACTGCGCAAGTGCTCGACAGCAGTGGCAACGCCCTTGCGCCGGCGGTGCAGGCACAGGGAACGGCATCGCCGATCACCATTGACGCCTCCACGCTCACGACCGGCGCCAGCTATCAGGTGCAGGTGCGCGCGGCCCTCGTCACCACGGCGGATTGATCCATGGCAACCCTGGGCCGACACCGGCAATCACGGCGTGCCGTCGCCATCGGCCTCCAGCAGGCCATGAACGGCCAGAATGGCGTGCTGTACGGTGTCGATCCGGATGTTCGGGTCGTTCGATGCACGGCGGAATCCGCCGAGGGCCGCTGCATGAACGGCGATCCCCCCTTGGGACGCGGCGCCGGGATGCCACTGATGCTCAAGACAGTGAGCGACGATCGCGGCCAGCGCCCGGTGCGTGGCGTCCGCCTCCGCATGCATGCCGGTACGGCGGGCCAGCCGTCCGGCGGCCGCCAGAGCTTCGCCGCGCGTGGCGGCGGGGCCGCAACCGTAGTCGGGAAAACGAAACCGTGGCTGCCCGTCGGGTCCGGTCCCGATCAGCAGTTCCCGGATGCGTGCGGCGCCATCAAGGACGCGCGCCGCATAGGCCGGGTCCGGATGGCGGCGGTGCAAGGCCTCGAGGGCCATGATGGTCCAGTGGTCCGCATGGTCGATCCGGGGCAACGGAAGAGTTTCGGCCCGCAGCAGCCAGTCGGCGCCCTTCAACGCCGCCTCGAGATGGCGCGCACCGCCCCCGGCCGCATGGACTTCGGCCAGCGCCAGCACGGCCTGTCCGGGATAATACCCGGAGTTGAAAGTGGAAGCGCCGGACCCGTCGAGGACAAGGATCGATTGGAAGCCGCCATCCGCATTCTGCTGCGAGGCCAGATAATCCGCCAGCTCCTCGCACAGCGGCAGCCGGCTCCGCTGCCCCGGCAGCCTGCCGGCTTCAAGCAATGCCAGGGTGAGAAGGCCAGCGCCGCCAAGCTTGGCCCGCCCCTTCGACGCGAGGCAGCGAAAGGCGCCGCCGGGCGGGTGGCACAGCTTGCGCAGCAGATATTCCGTGGCGCGGGCGATGGCGCCTGTCATCTCCGGCCCGGATATCCTCGGCGCGTTCCCCAATGGCGCCCAACGCGCCAGCGCCAGCAATGCTCCGGCATGCCGGAGCAGATTGTAGCCCTTCAGCCCGCGTCCGGTAACGGGGTCCAGCAGATAGCGAAAGCGGCCCTCCGTCCTGATATGGCGTGCCAGATAGGCGGCTCCATGGCGGCCACTGTCGAGCAGGGCCGGACGCCGGTCCGCCGCAACGACCCCAAGGAGCGGAACAGACATGCGAATCTCTTCTGAGTGGTTTGGGTAATGATGTCCTCAACCTAGCACATCGCCGCCGGCGGCACACCTCCGCCACCCGCCACCCGCCACGCCAGCCGTAAGGACGATGCAGCATGTCCGACCCCGTCACCGCTTCCAACAGCACCATCGTCGTCGGCCCGCTCTCAAGCACCGTGGCCTTCACCAGAAACAGCCTGCCGGCGCCGAGTGCGGTGGTCGTGAAGGTTTATACGCACACATCAGGCTCCACGCCCACGTTGTGCATCGACGCCGATCCGGTGCCGGACGCCACTGCCTACATCGTGACGATCAGCGACGGCGGCGGCGAGGTGCTGACGGTCGACGATTATACTCTGGAGACGAAGTTCGACGCGCCGGCCGTGATCTCCGGCGTCGCCTATCAGGTCTCGCTCAGCGGCTTCGATCAGACGACCAACACCACCGGCAGCGCCACCATCGTGCCGCTGACCTGGGAAACCGTCGGCGTCGCGTCCATCACCTCCACCAGCGCAAGCGGCGATGCGTTGTCGGTGGCCTTCACCCTGGTCGAGGGGGCGACCAGCTATACAGCACAGGTGCTGGATTCGGCCGGCAATCAGCTTTCCCCGACACTCAAAGCCTCCGGCGCCACCTCGCCGGTCAGCGTCCCGACCAGCCAGCTCAGCATCGGCGCCACCTATCAGGTGCGGGTGCGGACCAAGATCACGACCACGTCACCGGCAACGCCGCCCGCGACGACCGGCAATAAGACCGTCCTTGTCGGTCCCTGGTCGGCGCCGAGCAGCTTTGTCCAGATCGCACCCGTTTCCCTATGCGTTTTCTATCCCGGCACTTCCGCCGCCAATCCGAAGGGCAACGCGCTGCTGTACACGGCTTTCAACGGCGTCGGCTGGACCACGGAAGCGCAGGTGCCGAACACGACCGCCGCTCAAAATCCCGGTCTCATCGTCTCCAACAATACGCTCTATTGCTATCATACGAATACGACGACCAACGGCACCCTGGTCTACAACGCGTTCGACGGGAAGAGCTGGCAGCCCAACACGCAGATCACCGCCTCACCCCTGGCCTCCGGCCCGTCGGTCTCCGCCTATGGCGGCCAGACCTATTGCGTCTATTCCGGGTCCTTTGGCGCATGCAGCTATGGGAACGCGCTGCTCTACAACATCTTCAACGGCACGAAATGGGTGGGAGAAGCGCAGGTGCCGGCGACGAATACCTCGCTGACACCGGCGGCCATCGTCTTCAACAATCTTCTGTATTGCTTCCACCAGGGAAACACCAACAACGGCCAGCTCTGGTACAACATTTTCAACGGAAAGAGCTGGCAAGGCGACAAGCGGATCACCGCCTCGACCCTCGTTTCGGGCGTCTCCGCCTGCCTTTTCAACGGGAACATATACTGCTTCTATTCAGTATCCTCGGGCACGCTGTCCTACAATGTTTTCGTCAATGGAACATGGCAGGGCGAAGCCCAGGTGCCATCGACCAGCAGCACGCAATCCCCGGCGGCCATCGTTTTCAACAAAAAGCTTTACTGCTTCCACTACGGCGCCGCCGGTAGCGGTCAGCTTCGTTACAACGTATTCGACGGCAAGAGTTGGCTCGGCGATCAGCTTGTCAAGACCTCGCCGCTGTCGGCCGGTCCCGGCGCGGTGCTCTATGCCCTACCGGCATAGTCTCCTTGATGGCAGAGCCGGATAAATCCCGTCAGCGATGGCGGGAGTTATCCGACCCGGTCATGATAGTAGGGACGGCCGTGCCGTCACTCCTTCAGGTTGATTTCCGAAACCCGGATCTCGCTGTTGGTCTTCAGGGTCGGACGCCAGCCCTCGATCCGTTTGCCGACGCGGGTGTAGCCGATCATGTGGTACATCGGGACGTCGGCGATGACATCGTCATGGACCTTGGCGAAGACTGTTTGAAACAGCTTGGCCCGTCCGTCGCCGGTGGCGCTCATCGCCTGCTTCATGACCTTGTCGACCTCGGCGTCCGCGATGGTCGAGTACTGGCCGTTGCTGGAGTACATCACCGGAGCGGTAAAGCCGGCATCGCCCGTGTTGTTGTCGTGCTGCTGCTGGAACAGCGTCGGCCCACGTTCCGCCGGGAACGGCTTGTCCAGGTAGCGGACCCAGTCGGCGGCTTCCAGCTGCACCATGGTCATGTTGAAGCCGGCTTCCTCCCACATGCCCATCATCGCTTCCAGCGATTCGGCGGAGTTGGGGAAGAAGCCGTTGCGGGCGATCAGCTTGATCTCCTTATCGACCGGCACCCCATCCTTGCGGGCGTCGGCAAGGAGCTGTTTGGCGCGCTGCGGGTCATAGCTCCAGGGCTTGATGTCGGGGTTGTGCCCCCGGACGCCTGGAGCGACCATCTGCGACGCCCGGATCACGTCGTCGCCGAACAGGGCGCTGCCGAGTGCGTCCCAGTCGATCGCGCGGTTGAGCGCTTCGCGGACCCGCTTGTCGTCCAACGGCGGCATCTGCGCGTCGATCCGCATGCGGGTCGTCTCGGAGTTGAGGTAGGCGAAGTCGGTAACGGGGTTGGTCGCATCCTGGACCGCTATCGTCGGCGTCAGGTCGGCCTCCCCGGTCGAGACCATGGCCGCACGAATGGCGGATTCGGGCCGCCAGACGAAGGTCGTCTTCTTCACCTCGGCCGGCTTGCCCCAGTAGCCGTCGAACCACGTCAGCACCACCCGTTCCGGCGACGCGCTGTCGAGCTTGTAGGGACCGGTGCCGACGGGGGCATTCGTTTCCTTGTCCAGCGGCAGCTTGGGCGAGACGATCTGGACGGTGCCCATCAGGGTCGGCAGGATCGGGATCGGAATGTCGGACTTGATCTCGACCGTGTGGGCATCGACGGTCTTGGGCGTCAGTTTGATGTCGCCGAACTTGGAGCGGCTGTCGCAGGTCATGTTCCTGTTCATCAGGCGGTTGACCGTGTGGACCACGGCATCGGCGTTGAAGTCGGAACCGTCCTGGAACTTGACGCCGTCGCGCAGCTTGAACCGCCATGTCAGGTCGTCCACCTGCTCCCAGCTTGTCGCCAGGTAGGGTGTGACGGTGCCTTCCTCCGCCTGGATGTCGGTCAGCGTCTCCGTGATGTTCATGTTGATGATGCGGCCGATATCGTTGCGGATCGACCGGCAGGGCTCCAGGTTCGCCGGCTGCTCCGGCAAGACGACGGTGATCTCGCCCTTGTTGGCGGCGAGCGCCGTGCCGGAGAAGGAGGCTGCCAGTGACAGCGCTATCAATCCGGTGAAACGAGTAAGTGCCTTGTTGTGCATTTTTCCTCCCCTTTCGCTTTTGCCCTCGCCGCCCACAGGGGGAGGCGAGGGTGTTTGGTTCAGCGGTTCGTGGCTGGACCGAGCCGTTGCAGACCGTTCGTCTCGACGAACTCGGCAAGCATCTTCGACTGGGTATCCGTCAGCGGCCAAGCCGAGGGCGGTCGGGTTCGGCCGCAGTCATGGCCGAGCAGACGCAGGGCGGCCTTGACGCCCGTCACGTTGGTCCCGTTCATCTCCTGCGCGCGGATGTCCTCGAACGCCCGCATGCCGGCGATCAGGCGGCGGGCCTCGGCATAGTCGCCGGCTTCCAGCGCCGTGTGGATCGCCACCGAGCGCTGCGGCCAGACGTTGATCAGGCCCGACGTGAAGCCCCGCGCGCCGACGGCGTAGAGCGGCGGTGCCCAGACCTCCGCCAGACCGCCGACCCAGATGATGTCGGGGTCACAGGCCGCCATCGCCTCGGCCAGCTTCAGCGGGTTCGGCGTCGCCCATTTGACGCCGACGACGCCCTCGACCGCGCAGAGATCCGCGATGCCATTGACGCCGATGGCGTCGTTCCGCAGGTAGATCACCAGCGGCAAGCCGCCGGACGCATCCGAGACCCGCTTGACGTATTCGACCACGCCGCGCGGTGCCACGAAGGGGTCGGGCGGCTGGTGGATCATCAGCGCGTCGGCGCCGGCTTCCGCCGACGCCTTGGCAAGGCGGCAGGCGTCCTTGATGCCCCGGCCGACGCCCGCGATCAGCGGGACGCGCCCGCCGATGTGGCGGGCGGAGGCGTGGACCATCGTCTCCGCCTCGTCCGAGGTCAGGGCATAGAACTCGCCCGTATTGCCGTTGGCGACAAGGATCTGGACGCCGGCCTCGATGGCGCGGTCGACGACCGGCCCCTGAAGCTCGGGCGCCAGCTCGTCGTCGCGGTCGAACGGCGTGACGAGGATCCCGGAGATCCCCGTCAGCGCCTGTCTCAAGTCATGCTTGCGCAGGCTCACTTGCCGTCCGTCTTCCGCTGGATGCCGAACGGGTTCTCATCCGACAGAGCCGGCGGCAGCAGGTCGCCCGGTACGTCCTGATACGAGACCGGACGCAGGAAGCGGGCGATCGCCAGACTGCCGACCGACGTGGTGCGGCCGTCGGAGGTCGCCGGGTAAGGACCACCATGGACCATGGCGTGACCGACCTCGACGCCGGTGCCGAAACCGTTGACCAGGACGCGGCCTGCCTTTTCCTCAAGCACCGGCATGAACCGGCGGGCGGCGTCATGGTCCGAAGCGTCCAGGTGAAGGGCGATGGTCAACTGGCCTTCCAGCTTGTCGAGCACCCGTCCCAGGTCGTCGTTGTCCTTGCAGCGGACGATCAGGGAGGACGAACCGAACACCTCTTCCTGGAGTTCGGGATGCTTCAGGAAGTCTTCCGAGGTCGTGCTGAACAGGGCCGCTTGCCCTTGGAACCGCTCGCCGACGGTGCCTTCGCCGAGCATCTGAACCTGCGAGTGCGACTTCAGGCGGGAAACGCCCTCGCAATAGGCCTTGTGGATGCCGGGGGTCAGCATGGTCGCGGCGGGAGCCGAGGCCAGGGCCGCCTTGGCGCCTTCGACGAAGCCGTTAAGGCCGTCGCCGTCGACCGCCAGGATCAGGCCCGGATTGGTGCAGAACTGGCCGGCGCCCATCGTCAGGGCACCGACGAAGGCCTTGCCGATGGCTTCGCCACGGGCGGACAACGCACCGGGGAACAGCAGGACGGGGTTGATCGAGCTCATCTCGGCATAGACCGGGATCGGCTCCGGACGGGATGCCGCGATCTTCATCAGTGCTGTGCCGCCGGCGCGCGAACCGGTGAAGCCAGCCGCCTTGATGCGGTGGTCGGCGACGAGGCCCTGACCGATCGACCGGCCACTGTCGAACAGCAGCGAGAAGGTGCCTTCCGGCATCTCGCTTTCCTTGACGGCGCGCTGGACGGCGCGGCCGACCAGTTCCGACGTGCCGGGATGGGCGGAGTGCGCCTTAACGATCACCGGGCAGCCGGCGGCCAGGGCGGAGGCGGTGTCGCCGCCGGCGACCGAGAAGGCTAGCGGGAAGTTGGAGGCGCCGAACACCGCGACCGGGCCGACGCCGATCTGGCGAAGCCGGATGTCGGGGCGGGGCAGGGGAGTGCGGTCCGGCATCGCCGGGTCGATCCGGGCGCCGATGAAGCCGCCGTCGCGCACGACGTTGGCAAACAGCCGCAACTGACCGACGGTGCGGCCGCGCTCGCCCTCGATCCGGCCACGCGGCAAGCCGCTTTCCTTGACGCAACGCTCGATCAGCTCGTCGCCGATGTCGAGGATGTTCTGGGCGATGGCCTCGAGGAACTTTGCGCGCGCTTCCAGGCTGGTTTCCCGGTAGGGGCGGAAGGCGGCGGCCGCAAGGGAAGCTGCTTGTTCGAGGTCGTCGAGCGTGGCGCCGCCGAAACCGGGTTGCAGCTTCTCGCCGGTGGCGGCGTCGAGACCGAAGATTTCACCGTTCGTACCGCGGCGGGCCGAGTGGCCGATCAGAAGTTCACCGGTTACCGGCATGGGAATCTCCCTGGATATTGTTTCATGAAACGCGAACGCTCAATGGGATCGCGGCGCCCGTTTCCCATTTGGGATGCGGCGTCGCATTCAACAGCGAACGCGTGTAACTGTGCTGCGGGTTGGCGAAGAGTGCCTGTGTCGTGCCCTGTTCTACGATCTTGCCCTGCTTCATCACAATTATCCGGTCGGCGAAATGACGGACGATCGGCAGGTCGTGGGTGATGAAGATATAAGACAATCCCAATCGGGTCCTGAGATCGGCGAGCAGGTCGATCACCTGCGCCTGGATGGAAACATCTAG
>DASQKT010000347.1:0-13414 GCA_035630415.1 Skermanella sp. | reverse complement strand
AGTATGCCGCCGATCCTGACGACCGCTGACGCTGCTCCACCGCCGCCGCTACCGTTCGACTTCCCGTCCTTCGTGCCGCGGGCGCCCTGGTGGGGAGCCGACCTCCAGACGGTGCGCAGCGTCCTGCTGCGCCAGACTTTTCCGTTGGAAGACTTCCCGGAAAAGCGGCTGCGGTTCCGGATGCCGGATCGTAGCGGCGATGTGCTGCACGGTATCCTGAACCAGTCGGCGGAGCCGCGCGACCTGCCGCTGATCGTCCTTGTCCACGGTCTGACAGGGTGTGCCGAAAGCCACTACATGCGTGCCAGCGCCGCGATCCTGTTGCGGCGCGGCTTCACAGTCATGCGCCTCAACCTGCGGGGGGCGGGGCCGTCCCGACCCTTCTGCGTCGAGCAGTATCATGCAGGCCGGTCGGAAGACCTGCTGGCCGTGCTGGCGCAATTGCCGGAGCATCTGGCCCGGTCGGGGGTCGTCCTGGTCGGCTACTCGCTGGGCGCCAATCAAGTCTTGAAACTGCTCGGGGAAGGAGCGCCCGAGAGCGTGATTGCGGCTGCGGCGATCTCGGCTCCGATCGATCTGGCCGAAACCAGCCGACGGATGATGAGCCGCCGGAACTACATCTATCATCGTCGGATCGTCGCCCGGATGAAGGAGGAAGTCCTGGGGATGCCGATCCCCGACGTCTTTCGCCCCATCGTGCAAGGAGTTCGGAACTGCTACGAGTTCGACGACCGTTTCGTGGCCCCGCGAAACGGTTGGAAGAGTGCCGACGAATATCACCAGGTCAACTCGGCGGTACGTTACATGGACGGTATCCGCGTGCCGACACTGGTGATCCATGCGCTGGACGATCCCTGGATTCCTGGCAACGCCTATCTGAATTATGACTGGGCCACCAATCCGCGCCTGACCCCGCTGCTGCCCCGCCGGGGTGGCCATGTCGGGTTCCACGGTGCTGACGGCCCCGATCCGTGGCATGACCGTTGTGTGCTCGAGTTCCTGAAGCGTTTTGGAGCTTGAGGGCACGCCTTCTTCGATCAATTCAGGACAGGTCGCCGAAATCCGGCAGGCTGGGAGCCCGCTCGAGCAAGGCCTGGACGGTGACCAATGCATTTTCGAGTGCGATTGCCACTCCCGGAATCATCTTTTCGGCGTGCTCCGGTTCTTCCATCAGACGGTCGCGCATATCGCTCAGGGTCCGCAGTTCCGGCAGGAAAAGTTCTCGCGCGCCCAAGGGCAGGGCGACGTTTTCCTTGAGCATTCCGTAGAACCGGGTGCTGGTACGGACCAGCATGACAAGCATGACGGTGTCCAACTGCCGGAATCGGGCGGTCAGTTCAACCGTGTGCTCGTCCTCCAGGCGAGTCAATCGCTCCTCGATGAGGGCGATCAAGGCCTGGAATTCATCGACCTTTGCCCTGAACTGGAAGTAGCCGGCATAGCTGTCACGGCTGGCGTATCGATGGGCCTTCTCCGCCAGATGGGCCGCCTCACGCGCCTGCTTTTCCAGTGCCACCAGCATCGTTGCAATTTCGCGCCTGCTCAAGCCGGTATCCTTCTTCCGCCAACTCATTCAGGGAGTCCCGCGATTGATATCGGATTAGGTATATAACTTCACCTGATCTACCGGGAGTCCTGCTCGCATATGCGAAGCGTGGCAAATCAGCGCCCTAGTGCGCAGGCTTGGTGAGGGTATGTCTTGAAATGCCCAAATTTATTATCCTGTTACCCTGAACTCACCGCTTCCCATACGGGTTGATCTTGGCCGGCCGCATGATTGGCCGGTCAATGGATCGGGAGGAAGCGACAGATGCGGTGGCAGGGCAGGCGCCAGAGCGAAAACGTCGAGGATCAGCGCGGCAGTAGCCCCATGGGTGGAGGCGGCATGCTCGGCGGCAGAGGGGTTCGCGTGGGCGGGTTCGGCATCGGCGGAACCCTGATCATCCTGCTGCTTGGGCTGGTCTTCGGGTTCGACCCCAGTATCCTGCTGAACGGCGGGTATGTCGACGAAGCGCCGGCTCCGCGTTCCTCCACGGTCAATCCAGGGAGCATGCCGTCCGCCCAATCCGGCGCCGAGGGAGATCTCGCGAACTTCGTGTCGGTCGTGCTGGCCGAAACCGAGGATGTCTGGGGTAACATCTTCAGCCAGTCGGGCCGAACCTATGAAGAACCGGTCCTCGTCCTGTTCAGCGATGCGGTGCAGTCCGGGTGCGGCTCGGCCCGCTCGACCATGGGACCCTTCTACTGCCCGGCGGACCGCAAGCTCTATATCGACCTGAGCTTCTATCGCGACCTGCGCAGCCGCATGGGAGCACCCGGCGACTTCGCACAGGCCTATGTGATCGCCCACGAGGTTGGGCACCACGTCCAGAACCTGCTTGGCGTCAGCCGGGACGTCCAGGCCGCACAGCGTCAGGTGTCGCAGAGCGAAGCCAATGCGCTGTCGGTCCGTGTGGAATTGCAGGCGGACTGCTTTGCCGGGATCTGGGCGCACAGCATGGCGCAGAAGCAAGGCGTCCTGGAGGACGGCGATATCGAGGAGGCGCTCAACGCCGCGAGCGCCGTCGGCGACGACCGGCTTCAGAAACAGGCGACCGGACGGGTGACGCCCGACAGCTTCACTCACGGCAGTTCGGCGCAGCGGGTGCAATGGTTCCGGCGTGGGCTGGACACGGGTTCGCCGAATTCCTGCGATACCTTCGGCAACGGCTGACCGGTCGGAGCTTGATTGGCCGACGCCTGATCAAACGGCGGCTGGTCAGTCCGCCAGTTCGAGAACGACAGGGGTATGGTCGGACGCCTTCTCCTGGGCGCGCGGCCCCTTGTCGATCCTGCACTCGACAAGCCGGTCCGCCGCCTGCGGCGACAGCAGGAAATGGTCGATCCGAATACCCTGGTCGCGCGGCCAGCGGCCGGCCTGATAGTCCCAGAACGTGTAGGCGTGCTGCTCGTCCGGGTGCAGTGCGCGGAAGGCTTCGGTCAACCCCAGGTTCAGCAGCGCCCGGAACTGGGCGCGGCTTTCAGGCCTGAACAGGGCGTCGGTTTCCCAAGCCTGCGGGTCGTAGACATCCTCCGCTGCTGGGATGATGTTGTAGTCGCCGCCAAGCACGAAGGGCTGCTCGGTCTTAAGCAGTCCCTGCGCGTGCCGGCGCAGCCGTTCCATCCAGGCCAGCTTGTACGGATATTTTTCCGTGCCGACCGGATTGCCGTTGGGGAGATAGATCGAAGCGATCCGGATACCGCCGACCGTCGCTTCGACGTAGCGCGCCTGGACGTCGTCGGGTGCGCCGGGGAGATGGTCCAGGATATCATCGACCGGCTGCTTCGCCAGCAGCGCCACGCCATTGTAGCTTTTCTGGCCGACCACGGCGCAGTTGTAGCCCATCGCTTCGAAATCGCCTTTCGGGAACGAGGCGGTCTCGCACTTGATCTCCTGGAGCAGGACGACGTCGGGAGAGGCTCGGTCCAGCCAACCCAGTATGTTGGGCAGGCGGGCTTTGGCGGAATTGACGTTCCAGGTTGCGATCTTGACCATGGGGCAGGCGACTTTCCGGACACGGACAGAAATAAGGCCCGTGCCGGTTCCGGCACGGGCCTTTCTGGATACCGCCTCAACCGGGCGGCATCAAACGGCAAAATTCGAACCGCGTCACACCGCGAAGGACGACCCGCAGCCGCACGATGCCGTGGCATTGGGGTTCCTGATCTGGAAAGACGCCCCCATCAGGTCCTCGACGAAGTCGATGACGGAGCCGTTCAGCAGGTCGAGCGACGCGTCGTCGGTGACGACGCCGATGCCTAAGTGCTCGAAGACATAGTCATCCTCGTTCTTCTTATTGTCGAAGCTGAACCCGTACTGGAAGCCGGAGCAGCCGCCGCCCGACACCGTGATGCGCAGCATCAGGCTGTCGTCGCCTTCCAGTCCGCGCAGCACCAGGACGCGCTTGGCCGCGCTGTCGGAGATCGTGACGGCCCGGTCGCCGAGGCTCGCGGGCGCCACGGGGTCGGTCGAGATGGTGTTCAGCGCCGTGTCAGCCATGGAAAACTCCTCAGCTCCAATCGGATGGGACCTGAAAAACAGACCCTTAAATGAAATCAGGAGTCCCTATGTAAGCAGACCTGACCGATCCGTCAAAGGCCCAGCCGGAGAACAGGTCAATAAGTCGCGATCTTCATTGAAAAGAGGGCCGCTCTATCGGTAGTGTCCGGACCATGAATGCGGAACAACACCTTCTCCCGAATACGTCTTCCGGCCTCGGCCGGCAGGAGGCGGCTCCGTTCGCCACCCTGCCGGAGCATACCCGCGGCCGGCTCAAGGCCGAACCGGAGAGTCCGACTCGTTCCGTCTTCCAGCGCGACCGCGACCGCATCATCCATTCCGGCGCTTTCCGCAAGCTGAAATACAAGACCCAGGTCTTCGTCTACCATGAGGGCGATTACTACCGCACCCGCCTGACCCACAGCCTGGAAGTGGCGCAGATCGCCCGCTCCGTCAGCCGCACGCTCGGCCTCAACGAGGATCTGGCGGAGGCGGTGGCGCTGGCGCACGATCTTGGGCACACCTGCTTCGGCCATGCCGGGGAGGAGGCGCTGAACGAGTCGATGCTGCATCTCGGCGGCTTCAGTCACAACGACCATACGTTGCGCATCCTGACGAGGCTGGAACGCCGCTACGCCGAGTTCGACGGGCTGAACCTGACGTGGGAAACTCTGGAAGGCGTCGTCAAGCACAACGGCCCACTGCTTCCCGAACTGCCGGGACATACGCTGCCGACCACCATCAGGGAGTTCCAGGAAGAATTCGACCTCGAGCTTGCAACCAATCCTGGAATGGAAGCGCAGGTTGCCGCGCTCGCCGACGACATCGCCTACAACAACCACGACATCGACGACGGCCTGCGCGCCGGGCTGTTCGCCCTGGACGAGGTGGCGGAACTGCCGCTGCTGGGCGGCATCATCCGGGGGCTGCACGACCGCTATCCGGGACTGGAGCGTCAGCGCCTGATCCACGAGACGGTCCGCCGGATGATCGACCACATGGTCACCGACCTGATCCTGGAAACCCGCCGCCGCATCGCGGAGGTCAAGCCGCACTGCGCGGCGGACGTGCGGAATGCGCCCCGTGCCCTGGTGGCGTTCAGCGAAGAGATGCGCGCCCATGATCGGGTCTTGCGCGCTTTCCTGAAACAGCGCATGTACCGCCACTACAAAGTCAACCGCGTCACCAGCAAGACACGGCGCGTCGTATCTGAGTTGTTCGCGCTGTTCATGGCCGAGCCCGAATGCCTTCCGACGGAATGGCAGGAGGATCTGGAGGCACTAAAGGAAAGCGTGAGCGCCGGCGCGCAGGAAAAAGCACGCGCGCGGCTGGTGGCCGATTATATTGCAGGCATGACCGATCGCTTCGCACTGGCGGAGTACGAGCGGATGTTCGACATGGAATCAAAGACCTGATGAATCTATTCAACGAGTTCGCCAAAGACCTGCGCGTCATCCTGGATGACCTTGCCACCGGCGGAGACCTGCCGGCAGGTCTCGATCTTTCCAAGGTGACGGTGGAGCCGCCGCGCGACCCGTCCCATGGCGACCTTTCCACCAATGCGGCGCTGGTGCTGTCCAAGCAGGCCGGGCGCAAGCCACGTGACATCGCCGAGCTGCTGGCCGCGCGCCTGCGAGCATTGCCCGACGTGACTTCGGTCGAGATCGCGGGTCCGGGATTCGTCAACCTGCGCCTGTCGGACGACACGTGGCGCGAGCGCGTCGGCGATATCCTGGTGGCGGGCGTCACCTATGGCAACGGCAGCATCGGGGCCGGCATCGCCGTCAATGTCGAATATGTCTCCGCCAACCCGACCGGCCCGCTTCACGCGGCCCATGCGCGCGGCGCCGTCGTCGGCGACGCCCTGGCGTCGCTGCTGGAAAAGGCAGGATATACAGTCACGCGCGAATACTACATCAACGACGCCGGCGCCCAGGTCGAGGTGCTCGGCCGCTCGACTTATCTGCGCTACCGGGAAGCCCTGGGCGAGACGGTCGAGATCCCTGCCGGCATGTATCCGGGCGAGTACCTGAAGGACGTTGGCGCGGCGCTGGCGGAACGCGACGGCTCCAAATGGATGGACGCGCCTGAAACGGAGTGGCTGCCGGTCACCCGCGATTTCGCGATCGAGCAGATTCTTGCCGGCATCAAGCAGGATCTCGCCGACCTCGGCGTCAAGAACCAGGTATTCTCGTCGGAACGGGCACTGATCGCCAGCGGTGCCGTGGAGGACGCCTATCAGTCCCTGGTCGAACAGGGTTTGATCTATACCGGCGTGCTGGAGCCGCCGAAGGGCAAGAAGCCCGACGACTGGGAGCCGCGTCCCCAGACCCTGTTCCGCGCCACCCAGTTCGGCGACGACGTCGACCGTCCGCTCAAGAAGTCGGATGGAAGCTGGACCTATTTCGCCAACGACATCGCCTACCACCTGGACAAGTACCGGCGCGGCAGCTCCGTGCTGATCGACGTGCTGGGCGCCGACCATGGCGGTTACGTCAAGCGGATGCAGGCGGCGACGACGGCGGTGACGGGCGGGCTGGGCAGCCTGGATGCCAAGATCTGCCAGCTCGTCCACCTGTTGCAGAACGGCGAGCCGGTCAAGATGTCGAAGCGCGCCGGCACCTTCGTCACGCTGCGCGACGTCATCGATCAGGTCGGCCGCGACGTCGTCCGCTTCATCATGCTGACCCGGCGTAACGACCAGACGCTGGAGTTCGACTTCGCCAAGGTGACCGAGCAGTCCAAGGACAACCCGGTCTTCTACGTCCAGTACGCCCATGCCCGCTGCTGCTCGGTCCTGCGCCATGCTCAGGACGCCGATCCCGCGCGCAGCCTGGCGCCGGAAGATCTAGCGGCGAACGCCGTCCTGACCCGCCTGTCCTCGCCGGAGGAGCTTGAGCTGATCAAGCTGATGGCAAGCTGGCCGCGCGTGGTGGAATCAGCAGCACAGGCGCACGAGGCCCACCGCATCGCCTTCTACCTGTACGATCTGGCCGGAGCGTTCCATGGCCTGTGGAACAAGGGCAAGGACGATACCACCATGCGTTTCCTGCTGGATGAAGATCCGGAACTGACGACCGCCCGGCTGGCGCTGGTCAAGGCGGTGTCTATCGTCATCGCGTCCGGCCTGGACGTAATGGGAGTGGAGCCTGTCGAGGAACTGCGCGGATGAGCCAGTACGATCCCCGAGACTTCTATGAGCCCGGAAATCAAGCCGGGAACCAGCAAGGCAACCAGCCGGACCCCGAGGACGCGCGGTACATGCCGCGCGACCTCAGGGTCGAGCCGCGTGAGTACCAGCGCGGGACGTCGCGGCCCAATCCCGATGCCCGGCCCGGCGCGCAGCGGCGTCGCCTGCTGGCGCCGGTCCTGGCCGTCGTCGGCCTCATGGTGTTCTTCGCCATCGTCTGGTTCGCCTGGAGCAGCGGCCAGAACACGGCGAGCGAAGGCGGGATGCCGCTCGTCAAGGCCGACAACGGCCCGGTCAAGATGAGGCCGGAGCAGCCGGGCGGCATGGCCGTGCCGCACCAGGATAAGCTGATCTACGACCGGCTGAAGGCCGAGACCGGCGGCACGGAGGCCGCCGCTGTCGAACGTCTGCTGCCGCCGCCGGAGAACCCACTGCCCCGGCCGGAAACCCCGCCGCCACCCGAGGCGATCGAGGAACCGCCGACCTCCGGTCTGCCGCCTTCGGCAATGGATGCGCCGGTTCCGCAGAGCAACGGCTTGCCGGCCGATCCGGCTTTCCAGCCGGCTCCGCCGCCGCCATCGCCGCCGGTCGCGGCTACGCCGGCACCTGCGCCGCCGCCTGTAGCGGCAGTTCGTCCAGCACCCCCTCCCGCGCCGGCTGCCGCGGCGCCGCCTCGCGTCCTTACGCCGCCTCCCCCGGCAGCGGCACCGGCGCAGACGGCAGCCCTGCCGCCGCCATCGGCTCCGCCGGCCTCGTCGTCCGGGGGCGGGAACTTCCGCCTTCAGATCGCATCGGTGAAGTCCGAGGACGCCGCACGGGCCGAGTTCCAGCGGTTGCAGAAGCGCTACCCTGACGCCCTGGGCGGGTTGGGTGTCGCTTACGTCCGGGTCGATCTTGGCGACAAGGGCATCTATTATCGCGTCCAGGCAGGACCGGTGGACGAAGCGCGCGCGACCTCCATCTGCTCCTCTCTCAAGTCACAGAGCGTCGGGTGCATTCTTGTCCGTCAGTAGTCAGGCTTCCACCGCGAAGCTTCCCGCCGCGATCGTCTACGGCTGCGCCGGTACCACCCTCTCCCCGGAAGAACGGGATTTCTTCCGGGAGTCCGATCCCTTCGGCTTCATCTTGTTCCGCCGGAACTGCCAGACGCCCGATCAGGTCAAGGCGCTGGTCGCCGACCTGCGGGCTTCGGTCGGGCGCTCCGACGCCCCTGTGCTGATCGACCAGGAAGGCGGCCGTGTCGCCCGGATGCGTCCGCCGGAATGGCCGTCGTTTCCGCCGGCCCGCCGGATCGGCGACTTGGCGGCCGGCGATCCGGAAGCCGGGGCGGAGGCAGCTTGGCTGACCGCGCGCCTGATCGCGTCGATGCTGCACGATGCCGGCATCACCGTCGATTGCGCCCCGGTCTGCGATGTCCCGGTCGATGGGTCCCATGACGTGATCGGCGACCGCGCCTTCTCCGACGATCCGGAGCTGGTGGCGAGCCTTGCGCGGATTTCCTGCACCGGATTTCTCGACGGCGGCGTCCTGCCGGTCATCAAGCACCTGCCCGGCCATGGCCGGGCGCTGTGCGACAGCCATCTGGAGCAGCCTCGGGTAGAGGCGGGCAGGGCGGAACTGGCGCGGACCGACTTCCTGCCGTTCGAGGTCGTGTCCGATATGCCGCTGGGCATGGTCGCCCATGTGGTCTATCAGGAACTCGACCCCGTCCATCCCGCCAGCACCTCGGCGATCGTGATCCAGTCGGTCATCCGCGATCAGCTCGGATTCCACGGGCTGCTGTTCTGCGACGACCTGTCGATGGAGGCGCTGGCCGGTACGGTTGCCGAACGCGCCGTGGCTGTGCTGGAGGCCGGCTGCGACGTGGTGCTCCACTGCAACGGCAGGCTCGAAGAGATGCGGGAGCTGGCGCCCGTCGTGCCGCCGCTGACCGAAGCCGCCGCAGCCCGCTGGGCGCATGCGCTGACGTTCCTGAAACCGCCGGGCAAGGGAAGTCCGGAACGCATGCGGGAGCGGCTTGACGCTTTGCTAGAGGGATCGGACATCATCGCATGATGACCTCGATCGAACAGTTCCTGTTCGACGCCTCCGTCTGGGTGATTCCCGTCATCATGGCAATCACGTTCCACGAGGCGGCGCACGGATTCGCCGCCTGGAAGCTGGGCGACGACACGGCGAAAAGCCTCGGGCGCGTGACCTTCAACCCGTTGCGCCATGTCGATCCCGTCGGCACGATCATCCTCCCTGCGGTGATGTACTTCACGACGTCCTTCATGTTCGGCTGGGCAAAGCCGGTGCCGGTCAACTTCAACCGGCTGCGCAATCCCCGCTACGGGATGGTGCTGGTGGCGCTGGCTGGCCCGGCAATCAACATCGTGCTGGCCTTCTTCGCCGCCTGGGCGCTGCGCTGGGTCGATTTCCTGCCGGACAGGGCATTGGAGTGGGTTCAGCAATGCCTTGTGATCGCGGTGCAGATCAACGTCATCCTGGCGGTGTTCAACATGATCCCGCTGCCGCCGCTGGACGGCGGACGGGTGGCGGTCGGTTTGCTGCCCCGGCAGCTTGCCATGCCGCTGGCGCGGCTGGAGCATTATGGTCTGTTCATCCTGATGGGCGTGCTGTTCATCCTGCCGCTGATCGGCCAGCAGATCGGCCTGAACCTGAGCGTACTGCCCTGGCTGCTCGGACCGCCGGTGGAGTACGTCATCCGGCTACTCGGCTTCGCCACCGGTCACGGCTGATCAACGATGGCGAAAGAGCCGAACGGCGAGGTCCCCGAGGGCCAGCTCGTCCTGGATCTCGACGGCTATGAAGGGCCGATCGACGTCCTGCTGACGCTCGCCCGCGATCAGAAGGTCGATCTGACGCGGATATCCATCCTTCAGCTTGCCGACCAGTATCTGGCCTTCGTCGCCGAAGCCCGCCGTATCCGGCTGGAACTGGCCGCCGATTATTTGGTCATGGCGGCATGGCTGGCGTACCTGAAGTCCCGCCTTCTGTTGCCCGAGCAGGACGAGGAGGAACCGAGCGGCGAGGATCTGGCCCAGGCGCTGGCCTTCCAGCTTCAAAGGCTGGAAG
Organism: Skermanella sp.; assembly: GCA_035630415.1. Taxonomy (GTDB): domain Bacteria; phylum Pseudomonadota; class Alphaproteobacteria; order Azospirillales; family Azospirillaceae; genus Skermanella. The sequence goes on along the minus strand of DASQKT010000347.1, from coordinate 3,107 downwards.
CCATGCAGGAGGTCGGTGCCAAGCTGGTGGATCGGCCGCGCCTTGGCCGGGATGTCTTCGCGCGCGGCGCTCCCGAGGGTATCCAGGTCGTCTCCCGGTCGATCTTCGACCTGTCGCTGTATGATCTGCTGAAGGCCTATACCGAGCATAAGCGGAAGGAGGAGTTCGGCACCTGGCGTATCCAGCCTTCCGAGCTCTACTCGATGGAGGACGCCCTTCAGCACCTCTCTGAAATGCTGGGGCGGCTGCCGGACTGGACGTCGCTGGCAAGCTTCGTCCCCGGCGCCGCCGGTGACTCGCTGCTGAGCCGTTCGGCCCTGGCGGCGCACTTCGTCGCCAGCCTCGAACTGACCAAGGCCGGCAAGCTCGAACTGCGTCAGGACGGCGTCTTCTCTCCCATCTACCTTCGCCGTGTCAGGTCGCAGCAGCCATGAGCCCCGAACTACGTCTGCTTGAAGCGCTGATCTTCGCTTCGGCCGAACCTCTGGACGAACGCACCTTGGGGGATCGCCTTGGGAACGGCGTCGATATCGTCCGGCTATTGGCCGAGTTGAAGCAGGACTACGCGGGACGCGGTATCGACCTTGTCAGCACGGCGGGACGATGGTCCTTCCGCACCGCGCCCGATCTGGCGGAAAAGCTGCGCGTCGATGCCGAGGTTCAGCGGAAGCTGTCGCGGGCGACGGTCGAGACCCTGGCGATCATCGCCTATCACCAGCCCGTAACCCGCGCCGAGATCGAGAGCATACGCGGCGTCGCGACCAGCAAGGGCACCCTGGACATCCTGATGGAGGCAGGCTGGGTCCGGCCGGGTAAGCGCCGGGAGTCGCCGGGCCGGCCGCTGACCTGGATCACGACCGACGGCTTCCTCGACCATTTCGGGCTGGAAAGCCTGCGCGACCTTCCCAACCTCGAAGACCTGAAGGCCTCCGGTCTGCTGGATTCACGCCCCGTCCTGACATCGATTCAGGGGGGAGTGGGCGGACAGGCTGCGTCGGAAGACGAGCCTTGATTGCCGTCAGGTCAAATCGTCAAGGTCTACGCGCAACGCTACCTTCACGGCAGGCCGAGGAGCACCGCATTGGCGGACGTCATACCGCTGAGCCAGCCGGTCAGCGCCGACAAGAGCGCCGCGATCGGGAATCCGACCACGTAGATCATCAGCAGCCCGACCGCAATGCTGGCGAACAGGGGAATGATCAGGACGGGCTTCAGCCATTCCAGGTTCTGCGGCAGCCTGATCCAGCTTCGCAGATAAAGGGCGATGTATCCGGCAAGAAAGCCTGACGCCAGACCGCCGAGGAAGCCGGCGCCGATCTGGTTGGCGAGCATTCCGCCGATGAGGCCGGGAGCGAGTCCCGGACGGTCCGCGATGGAGAAGGCGATGAAGCCGGAGAGGACGGGAGCTATCAGCGCGAAGGCTGCCTGACTTCCTATCTGCATCAGCGCCCCGGCCAGCGATCCCGGCTCCGTCGCGGCGTCGATGCCAAACATGAAGGACAGGGCTATCGCCAGACCGCCAGCAACGACGATCGGGATCGTGTAGGACACTCCGGTCATCAAGTGCTTGTATGGTCCTGTCCGCTGGGCGGAGCGTTCCGCTTCCAGCCTTTCGACCTCGCCGTCAGGGATTCTGCCCTCACTACGCTCGACTGGCTCCCGATCTTCCGGAGAAGCCGCTTCATCGAACGCACGCGCAATCGGCGATGCTGGCGCCGGTACCGGTACTGGAGGCTGCGGAGGCGCAGGCTCCGGCTGAGCGGGCGGGCGTGGTGGCAGTTCCGCAACCGGGGTCAACCCCTTGTCGCCGACGGCGTCGCGGAGAAGCCGCGCCGTGTGGCGGATCGCCTCGCCGGGAGTGGCACGGTAGACCGTCTTGCCCTTGAAACGGCTTTGCTCGTCCGAGTGGTCGGTCGCCAGGATCACGACGTCGGCGTTGCGGATCTCGCCTTCGGTCAGCGGGTCGGAGGTGCCGGACGGACCGCGTCGCTCGACCCGGATATCATATCCCATCATGTCGGCAGTCGCTTCCAACGCTTCGGCGGCCATGATCGTGTGTGCGGCGGAGATCTTCGATCCCGTCACTGCGACGACTTTCTTCATGAATTTCTAAACTCCCGGACGGCGGCAGGGATGGTTCCGCTTGTTCGGCTGGTCGATGGCGGGGTTCAGCGTCACCGTGGCTTTGCTCGCGTACATCAGTTCACTTCCGCCGCCAGCGCCCGGACCTCGGCGGTTGCGTCGCACATCAGCGCCCGTCGCGCCAGATCCTTTGCGTCCTCGTACGCCATGTCGCGGATCTGCGCCTTGAGACCGGGGATATTGGGAATGCCGACGCTCAGCTCATCGACGTCGAGGCCGATCAGGATGGCGGCTGCGGCGGGATCGGCGGCAAGATTGCCGCAGACTCCCACCCACTTGCCCTCGCCATGGGCAGCCCGCACCGTCTGGTCGATCATGCGCAGTACGGCGGGATGCAGCCCGTCGGCCTCCTTGGCCAGGGCGGGGTTCCCCCGGTCCATCGCGAGCGTGTACTGCGTCAGGTCGTTGGTGCCGATGGAGAAGAAATCGACCTCGCGCGCCAGAATGTCGGCCATGACGGCGGAAGACGGAACCTCCACCATGATGCCGACGTCGATTTCCGGCGCGTCCAGCTCCTGACGGATTTCCTCGACCATCCGGCGCGCCCGGCGGAACTCAGGGACCGAGGTGATCATCGGGAACATGATCTTGATTTCGCCATGGGACGCCGCCCGCAAAATCGCGCGGAGTTGGCTGCGGAACAGGTCTGGCATCGCGAAGGAAAGCCGGATGCCGCGCTGCCCGAGGAACGGGTTGTCCTCGTGAGCCATGGAGATATAGGGCAAGGGCTTGTCGCCTCCCGCATCCAGCGTGCGGACGATCAGCGGCAAGCCGCCGAGCGCTTGCGCCATGGTCCGGTAGGCTTCGAACTGCTCTTCCTCATCGGGAGGATCGGTCCGGTCCTGGAACAGGAACTCGGTCCGCAGCAGGCCGACCGCTTCGCCTCCGGCCTCCACCGTGCGGCCCGCTTCGGGCACCGCGCCGATGTTGGCGGCGACCTCGACTCTGTGCCCGTCCACCGTTAT
>DASQKT010000346.1:0-3860 GCA_035630415.1 Skermanella sp. | reverse complement strand
AACACGTCGAAATGGACTGCGCGGTCCGATGGCGTCGCGAACATCCCGATATTGAGACTGCGGCCTTGCAGGATAGGGTCGAGCGATTCGGGGTCGGCGCTGGCGCGGATATCGCAAGCTTGCGCCAGCAGTCGGGCGCCGAAATCGACTGCTTCGTTCCAAAGGTCGTCCAATGACGAAGCGACAATCTCCCCGGTAACCGGATGGCGGTATTTTTCGAAGGCGAAGAGATCGGACGGCATGTATTCGGGCCTTGTTGGATAAAACAAAGCCGTGAAGGCGCGTAGCCTTCCTTTTAGAAGACGGTTGGCGAAGACTACGGCCGCCGTGGCGGACGATGAGGGAAACAGACGGCCCAGCATCATTTGCACGGTATAGAAACGCCGCAGGTAGCGTGCGACGTTGCCGTCGATACGCCATGCTTTCCTGAAGCTTTCCGCAAAGAAATCAAGGCAATCCAGGTTGGTCAGGCGGTTTTCGCGGATCGCCTTCAAGGGATCGAAGACGCCGGGTTCCTTTTGAAAACGCTCGAGCATTGCGAGGTCGAGCCAGGATTCAACAAGCCGGTGACACATCTGGGAGTCCGCCTGTCTGACCGGATCGGCGTCGTAGTAGGGTCCGGTGACGGCATAGACCCAGGGGTGAAAGACGATATCGAGTGCCATGTGGGACAGAAAACCGCAAACGAACGCGAAACGGCCGTCGTTTCCCTTATTACCAGGCTGGTTTTGCAGACGGGACAGCATTTCGCGAATCGGAGTTCCCGTATCCTCGCCATGGCCTCCATGGACGATCTCACCCCAATGAGCGTAGTCGCGGTCAATAATGGGAAAAGTCAGTCCATAGTATAATGTATCTGTCGCGATCGAGCCGAAATGCAGAGTCGGCCGGTTGTGACGCAGGAGATGTGCAAGATCGGCTCTGCCGTTTAGGTCGAGCCGGTCGATCAGCTGGTCGGCGAAGAGGATATGGGTCAGTTCCTTGGGCATGGATGCTCCATCCGGCGCTCGGCGCTTAGCTACCGCGTGGTCGGGCGCGGTATTCGGTTACTCGATCCACAGAACAGCGAAGAGAAGGGATCACCATGGACTGGGATACCATCGAACTGAACTGGGAAAGGTACAAGAAGCTGGCGCGTGAAAAGTGGCACAAGATCCCGGACGACGTTTTTCAAAGCGTCGGCGGCAGCCGCCAGCGGCTGATCGGCGCCATCGAACATGCCTACGAATTTTCGCTGGAGCAGGCCGAGCGGGAAGTGAACCACTGGGCACGGGAAGCGCCGCGCGTCGGCGACGCGATGGCGGAAGAATTCGCGCGCTCCCGCAGCCGCGCCGCAGCCGAGTTCAGGGCGATCGCCGGGGCGACGTCGTCACGGGTAGCGTCCCAAATGGAACAGGGACGCCATCGGCTCGCCGAACTTCGTGAACAGGCGGGCGCCAGGGGCGAACTGGCGCTCGATCAGGCCCTGGATCGTGCGCGGGGGCAGATGCGGGCGCATCCGGCGGCAATGATCGCCCTTGCCGTCGGAGTGGGGCTACTACTGGGCCAACTGATGACACGGCGCAGATAGGCCCAGGCAGCGTTTCTGGATGTCAGCCTTCGAGCGGCAGGGGAACGAATCGGAGTTCGCCCTGCCGGCTCAGCAGCATCAGCACGTTCTTCCGACCGGCCTGACGTGCCTGATCGATCCGGCTGGTGACATCGTCGGGACTGTCCACGGGCTCCTGCCCGACTTCGACGATGACGTCCCCGGCCGCGATGCCCTGCCCCGCCGCCGGGCTGTCGCCGGCCGCTTCGGTCACCACGACCCCTTCGACCGTCTCCGGAATGCTGAAAGTCTCGCGCGTCGTGGCGTCGAGCGGAGCCAGCGTCATGCCGAGCGTTTCCGTCGTCGGCGCCTGGGGTTCGATGCTGGGCGTCGGCGACTCGGTCATGGCGCCGGCGGCCTGCTGCGCCTGCTCCATATCGCCGACGCTGACCGACAGCGTGCGGGTTTCGCCGCCGCGCTGGATCACGACTTCCGCCTTCTGCCCGATGGGCGTATCGGCGACCAGACGCGGCAATTGCCGCATGGCATCGACGTCCTGCCCGTTGAACCGGAGGATCACGTCGCCCTGCCGGATGCCGGCCTGCTGTGCGGGGCCATCCGGAGTGACCGTGGTGACCAGCGCTCCCTTCGGTTCGCGCAGTTGCAGGCTCTCGGCGATTTCGGGGGTGACCGCCTGGATCTGCACGCCGAGCCAGCCGCGACGGGGCTTGCCGTGGTCGCGGATCTGCTCGAACACCGGACGCGCCAGGGACGACGGGACGGCGAAGCCGATGCCGATGCTGCCGCCGGTCGGCGAGAAGATCGCCGTATTGATGCCGACAACCTCGCCGGCCATGTTGAACAGCGGGCCGCCGGAATTGCCGCGGTTGATCGAGGCGTCCGTCTGAAGGAACTCGTCGTAGGGACCCTGGTTGATGTCGCGCGCCCGAGCCGACAGGATGCCGGTGGTGACGGTGCCGCCCAGGCCGAACGGGTTGCCGATGGCCATCACCCAGTCGCCGATCCGCATCGAGTTGGAGTCGCCGAAACGCGCGGCGGGTAGTGGTTTGTCGGTCTTTACCCGCAGCAGCGCCAGATCGGTCAGGGGGTCGGAACCGACCAGTTCCGCCTGAAGGACGGTATCGTCATGCAGGGTCACCTGAATCTCGTCGGCATCGGCCACGACATGGTTGTTGGTGGCGACCAGTCCGCTGGGATCGATGATGAAGCCGGAGCCGAGCGCCGTGACCGGACGCGGTGTCGGCTGCTGCTCACGGAACTGGCGGAAGAACTCCTCGAACGGGGAGCCTGGAGGAAACTCCGGAAGGTCCTGACCTCCGGGTCCCTGCCCTGGCGCACCCGGCCTTCCCGGCCCCGGCGGGGTTCCTTCGGGTGACCGGGGGCCGCCGGGACCGCCTGCCCCTCTGGTCTGGGTAGTCGAGATATTGACGACCGTCTTGATCTGCTGCTCGGCGAGGTCGGCGAAGCCGGGCGGTCCGCGCTGTGCCGAAACAGGGGCGGGCAGGACAACGCCGGCGGCGCCGAGGAAGGCGGCGAGCGGCAATGCCACCAGCCGTCGCGCAACCATGGAGCGGCGCTGGCGATGTTGAGACGAGATCATTAACGGTCCTCCGACAATATGCGATGCGCAGCACCCGCAGGCTTTTCACGCATTCGATCAACACGGCAACACCCATGCCCGTTGCCTTGGTCCGCGAAGCGTCACAGCGCCGGGTACCGTGAACCACGGCACCAGACGGCGTTGCGCCACTGGGCAAGGGTCTTTGCAACGTTCATTTACGATGTTTATTACTTTAGGCTGCAATGAAATGACTTTTTCAATAAATGAATAAGCCGTTCTTCAGTCCAACGGCCAACCATTTACGGGTCGCCCGTAATTGATGCGGTTCCGCTTCCCAGCTACCTCGCACCAAAAAGCCAGGAACGGCGAAAGCCGACTCGGATACTCGATTCTTTGAAAAGTCGGAAGCGAACGACGTTTGCAGAAGCACCATTTTTCAAATACGACGTTCCAAGCCCTGCAAAAATCGATCTCTGGCTGTCTGCGCACCGCAAAATTCGCGGATGCCCCGAGAAAGCGGCGAGCTTGCCCCAAGAAATCTTCTGTACCTGTGAAAACGGTGCTGGCAATTTGATCGCGAATACCCAATATTGTTCTCGTTAGACAACATCACCACCGCCGTCATGCGTAAACGTTGCTGCCCTCTGGGAGGACGCCGCGCTGTTTGCGCACATTTTTCCGAGCGAAGTCACCACACCAATGACGCAATCCTCACTCTGGCAACCGAGCGATATCATGAGCGCTGAAGCC
>DASQKT010000345.1:0-3861 GCA_035630415.1 Skermanella sp. | reverse complement strand
TTTCTCCACACGGCCACGCTACAGCGGTCGATAAAGATATGTGCGGGGAGCCTGGGGAATGGCGATCGTGGAACGGAGCGGAGCGCGCAGGACCCTCAGCTCCAAGGTGGTCGAGATACTTCGGCGGGAGATCGAGGACGGCGATTATGCCGTAGGCGACAAGCTGCCGGCGGAGCCGGTGCTGGTCGAGCGGTTCGGCTTCAGCCGCACGGTCATCCGGGAAGCGATCGCGGCGCTTCGGGCCGATGGGCTGGTCGAATCCCGGCACGGCGTCGGCGTCTTCGTGCTGGGGCCGCGACAGGCGCCGGAAACCCTGGAGCTGTTCACCCAGGCGACGGACAAGATCTCCGACATCATAGAAGAACTGGAGCTCCGCATCGGCATCGAGGTCGAGGCCGCTGGGCTAGCCGCACTCCGCAGTTCGCCAGCGCAGGAAGCGGAAATCCAGTCCCGGCTTGAAGCATTCGCCGATCTGGTGGCCAAGGGCCTGCCGACCGATCAGGCCGATTTCGACTTCCACATGGCGATAGCGCAGGCCACCAACAACGGCCGGTTCAAGTCCTTCCTGGAGCAGATCGGCCGCCGGATCATCCCGCGCGTGAAGTTCCGCACCGCCATGGGCGGCGTCGATCCGCTGCCGAACCGCGACAAGATCCTGCTGGCGGAGCACACCGACATCGCCGAGGCGATCTGGGCGCGCGATCCGGAGCACGCACGCGAAGCGATGCGCCGCCATCTGCTGGGCGGCATCAAGCGCTACCGCGCACTGACCCGCCCGAAACGGCCGGAGGCCGCAACCGATAATGATTGACAGACCTTTCCTTCTCATCATATGAGTATGGGAACAGTCATATGATGAGAAGGACAAAGCATGTCCCCCGATGAAATCAAGACAGCGCTATCTTCCGGCCTGCTGTCGTTCCCGGTCACACATTTCGATGCCGATCTGCGGCTCAACCTGGAAAGCTATCGCAGCCATGTCGAATGGCTGTCGGGCTTCGGCGCTGCGGCGCTGTTCGCCGCCGGCGGAACGGGCGAGTTCTTCTCACTGACCCCGCGCGAGATCGGGCAGGTCACAAAGGCCGCCAAGGAATCGTCCGGCAACGTTCCGATCATCGCCGGCTGCGGCTACGGCACCGCCCTGGCGCGCGAGATCGCGGCCGAGGCCGAGCAGGCCCATGCCGACGGTCTGCTGCTGCTGCCGCACTACCTGATCGGAGCACCGCAGGAAGGCATCTACCAGCACGTCAAGGCGGTCTGCCAGTCCACCGGCCTCGGCGTCGTCATCTATAACCGGGCCAATTCCGTCGTGAAGGCCGATACCCTGGCCCGGCTGGCGGACGAGTGCCCCAATCTCATCGGCTTCAAGGACGGCACCGGCCAGATCGACGTGGTTCGCGAGATTACCGCCAAGCTTGGCGACCGCCTCTGCTATATCGGCGGCATGCCCACGCATGAACTCTACGCGGAAGCATTCAACGCGGTCGGCGTCACGACCTACTCGTCGGCGGTGTTCAATTTCGTGCCGGAACTTGCCCAGCGGTTCTACCGCGCCATGCGCGGCGGCGACAGCGCCACGATGACCGAGATCCTGACCAGCTTCTTCTTCCCGTTCGCGAAGCTCCGCGACCGTCAGGTTGGCTATCCCGTCTCGATCATCAAGGCTGGCGTCGAGCTTATCGGCCGCCATCCGGGACCGGTCCGGCCACCGCTCACCAACCTGACGGGCGAGGAAAAGGAAATGCTGCGGGATCTGATCGCTCAGGCTGGCTGAGGCCCCCTGACCCGCTCCTATCGGCGCCAACATTGGCGTTCCTGTAGAATAGGAATTCCTGTGCGACGCTCCGGCATTGTTCGCCCCCTTTTCCGTCATACCCGGACTTGATCCGGGTACCTCCTCGCGGAGGCTGACGGGAAGACTTCATGCTGAAGTCCTGATGTCACCAGCGAACCTCCTGAAAGGAGGTACCCGGATCAAGTCCGGGTATGACGGAAAAGGGGGAAGGAGAAGGGGAAGGGGGAGAAAAGCGGGGAGTAAAGACGGCTTAAGTCAGCGTCTATGTGACCCGCGCAGAGCGGGATTCAATAAGATAAAGCGGAGGAAACCATGAGAAACAAAGGTGCGCTTTCCAACATCGCCCTCGCAGTTCTGCTTGCGTCGACCGCATCGCCGGCGCTGGCGCAAAGCGGCAGCAACAACATCACCATCGTCCTGCCGGAGCAGCCCAGCAACCTTGAGCCGTGCGGCAGCATCCTGACCGATGTCGGACAGGTCCTCAGCCAGAACATCACGGAGCCGCTGACCGTGATCGACCCCAAGGACGGCACGCCGCAGCCCAAGCTGGCGACCAAATGGGAGCGGGTGAACGATACCACGTGGCGTTTCCACCTGCGCGATGGTGTCAAGTTCCAGGACGGCAAGGAATTCAACGCGGAAGCCGTCGCCTTCACGCTCAAGCGGATGACCGGCGGCGCCTTCACCTGCAACAACCTCGCGAAGTTCGGCAGCGCCAAGCTGACGGTAACGCCGGTCGATAAGCTGACGGTCGATATCAAGACCGAGAAGCCGGAACCGATCCTGCCGGCGCTGCTGAGCGTCGCCATGATGGTCTCGCCCGCCACTCCGGCCGACAAGGCGGTCAACGATCCCGTCGGCACCGGCCCCTACAAGCTCAACGCGTTCACGCCGCAGACCGTCGTGCTCGACCGCTTCGACGGCTACTGGGGCAAGACGCCGGATATCGCCAAGGCAACTTATGTCTGGCGCGGCGAATCCTCGCTGCGCGCGGCGATGGTCCAGACCGGCGAGGCCCAGTTGACCCCCGCCATCGCGATCCAGGACGCGACCAATCCGAAAACCGACTTCTCCTACCTGAACTCGGAAACCACGGCGATCCGGATCGATACGGAGCAGCCTCCGCTCAACGACGTCCGCGTCCGCAAGGCGCTCAACCTCGCCATCGACTGGCAGGGCATGGCCGAACTGTTCGGCACCGACGTGCTGCGCGCCTCACAGATGGTGGTGCCGGGCATCAACGGCCATAACCCCGACGTCAAGCCCTGGGGCTACGATCCGGATGAGGCAGCCAAGCTGCTGGCCGAGGCCAAGGCCGACGGCGTTCCGGTCGGGACGACGATCAAGCTGATCGGCCGCAACGGGATCTACCCGAACGGCAACGAAGGGCTGGAAGCGATGATGACTATGTGGGAAGCCGTCGGCTTCGACATCGACCTGACGATGCTGGACGTGGCGGACTGGACGCGGTACCTGCAAAAGCCCTTCCCGCAGGAGCGCGGCCCCAACCTGCTCCAGATCATGCACGACAACAACAAGGGCGACGCCGCCTTCACCGTGCCGATCTTCTATCACTCCAGCGGCCAGTACGCGACGTTCTCCGACCCCAAGGTCGACACCCTGATCGGCGAGGCGCTGAACGCCACCGACACCGCCCGGACCAAGGCGTTCCAGGAGATCTTCTCCGAGGTGCATGACAGGATCGCGGTCGATATCCCGATGTTCCACATGATCGGCTACACCCGCGTCGGCGAGAGCCTGGACTGGCGTCCGAACCTGACGACCAACAGCGAAATCCCGCTCGCCGAGATCCGCCTGAAGAAGTGAGTGCGGTTCTGAAAGCGCCCGTTCCTGAGCTTGTTTCTGAAAGGGAAATCGGATGTTCGGCTATCTGGGAAAACGCGCGCTCCACAGCGTCGTTTCGGTCCTGGGATTGCTGGTCCTCGTCTTCTTCCTGACGCGGCTGACCGGCGACCCGTCCTATCTCTTCCTGCCTCTCGACGCGACACCCCAGGCGCGGGAGGCCTTCTCGGCACTTCACGGCTTCGACCAACCTCTCTACATCC
>DASQKT010000344.1:0-4728 GCA_035630415.1 Skermanella sp. | reverse complement strand
TCGGATTCCGGGATGTAGGACGGCACGACCCAGCCCAGCTTGGCGCGGGTATACATCGGACCCAGATCGACCACGTCCTGACGGACCTTGTCGAGATAGGGCTTGTGGGTCAGCGGCTGCCAGGACATCAGCATCGCGTCGAGCTTGCCGGTGGCGATGCCCTGATACTGGATGCCGATATCGGCCATGGTCAGTTCGACCTTGTAGCCCATGCGGTCTTGCAGGATCTTCTTCGCCAGCGTGGTCACGGCCTCGGCGTCGGACCAGGCGGTCCAGCCGATGTTGATCTTCTTGTCGGCGGCATGGGCCGGGGCGAAGGTCAGGGTTGCCGCAAGACACGAAGCGGCGGCGAAGGTCATGGTCTTGGTGAAAAAGCCCATCGTCTATAAGCCTCCTGTTTTTGTTTTTTCAGTGCGTTGGTTCAGTGCGTCGGGTTCGAACGGGCCGAGGGAGCCGGCATCAGCCGGTGCATGAACGCGGGCATCGCCCAGCGTGATTTGCTGGGTACGGCTGCCTTGGCGCCGAAGCTCTGGGTGATACGGTCGAGGATGATCGCGAGCAGCACGACGCTGAGGCCGCTCTTGAAGCCTAGGCCGATGTCGAGCCGCTGGATGCCCTGGAGCACGACGTTGCCGAGGCCGCCGGCCCCGATCATCGACGCGATCACGACCATCGACAGCGCCAGCATCATGGTCTGGTTGACGCCGGCCATGATCGAGGGCCGGGCGCTGGGCAGCTGGACGCGGAACAGGAGCTGGCGGTCGGTGCAGCCGAAGGCGCGGGCGGCCTCGACGATCTCGGCCGGCACCTGCTGGATACCCAGCGCCGTCAGGCGCACCGCCGGCGGCATGGCGAAGATGATCGTCGCGATGATGCCGGGGACGCGGCCAAGGCCGAAGAACATGACGGCAGGGATCAGGTAGACGAAGGCCGGCATCGTCTGCATGAAGTCCAGCGTCGTCTTGGAAATGCTCTCCACCACCTTGCTGCGCGCCATCCAGACGCCCAGCGGGATGCCCAGGATCAGGCTGAGCAGGGTGGACGCCAGCACGAGGCCCAGCGTGGAGATCGTGGCGGCCCACAAATCCATCGACACGATCAGCAGCAGCGAGACCAGCGTGAAGATGCCGAAGCGGACGCTGACGCGCCAGCCGGAGAAGGCCGTCAGCAAGGCCACCGCCAGCCAGATCGGCAACGCCAGGAGCGCTCCGTCTATCGTGGCACCGAAGCCGTCGACCACGGCGGCGATGCCGTCCAGCAAGGGCTGGAAGTTGTCCAGGATGTAGTTGACGATGTTCTCGACCCAGGCGTCGATCGGAAGCTGGAAGTCCATGGCTTACTTCTCCCGGTTCAGGGTCTTGAGCAGGGTCGCCGGGGAAATGGCGCCCAGGAACTTGTTCTCGTCATCGACCACCGGGACCGCGCATTCCGCCGAGGCGACGGTGCGCATGACGTCGTGCAGCGGCTGCTCGGCGTGGACGGGATCGATATCGGGCAGGAAGGCGTGAACGAAACGTGGCTGGCCTTCCTCGGTGATCGCCCGCTCCAGGCTGTCGCGCGACACGGTGCCCTGATAGTTGTTGTCGTGGTCGCGGACGTAGCCGTACTCGTTCTTGGTGCCGGTCAACTGCTCCAGGGCCGGCTGAAGGACGCCGGGGACGCGGATGACGGTCTTTTCTTCCTCGAACCGGGCGACGTCGCCGGCGCGCAGCACGCGGGAGACATCGACGTTGCGGAAGAAGGAGCGGACGTAGTCGTCGGCCGGGTTGCGCAGGATCTCGAACGGCGTGCCGACCTGGACGATGTTGCCGCCTTCCATGATGGCGATCCGGTCGCCGATCCGCATCGCCTCGTCAAGGTCGTGGGAGATGAAGATGATGGTGCGCTTGTGCTCGCGCTGGAGCCGCAGCAGCTCGTCCTGCATCTCGGTCCGGATCAGCGGATCGAGGGCGGAGAACGCCTCGTCCATCAGCATGATCGTCGGGTTGTTGGCCAGGGCGCGGGCAAGGCCGACGCGCTGCTGCATGCCGCCGGACATCTCGCGCGGGTAGCGGGCGTGATATTGGTCCAGTCCGACCTGCTTCAAGGCTTCCATCGCCGCTTCATGGCGCTTGGGCTTGGGCACCCCGGCGATCTCCAGCCCGAAGGCGGCGTTGTCGAGCGCCGTCAGGTGCGGCATCAGCGCGAAGGACTGGAACACCATGCTCATGTCCTTGCGGCGGACGCCGATCAGCTCCTTCCGGGACATGGTGACGAGGTCGCGGCCGTCGAACACGATCTTGCCGGCGCTCGGCTCGATCAGGCGGTTGAGCAGGCGGATCATGGTCGATTTGCCGGAGCCGGACAGGCCCATGATCACGAAGATCTCGCCGCTGCGGACCTGGAAGCTGGCGTCCTTGACGCCGACCGTCACGCCCAGTTTCTTGAACACCTCGTCCTTGGTGGCGCCGGCGTACAGCATGTCCAGGGCAGGCTTGGGGTCGTCGGAGAAGATCTTGTAAACGTTGGAGACGTCGAGCCTGACTTCACCCGTCGATGAGGCCTGCGACTTGGCGTTGATGGGTCTCGACACAGTAGCCGAGCCGTTCGGCTTCGGCGGGGGGGTAGCTCCATTGGGTGCTGGATAAGATGGCAGCGGAGCCGTGCTTGCGGGGTCCTGGTTTGGTATGCCCTCGAACGCTGCTTTCATCTCATTGTCCTCTTCCCTGTTTTTACATCGGTTACCTGCAACAGTACTCGAATGCTTAGTTCATTCAACGAATCATTCCCTGTTGGACCAGCCCTGCTGGATCAGGCAGTCATAGATCGCCGCCGCCGCTTCGTCCGGTGTCGGCTGGACCATCAGCCGCCCCTGACCCGCCTTGGTTTCGGTCGCGGCCTTCATGCGGTCCAGCGCGGAACCGCCGCGCTGGACGCGCATCAGCTTGGGCCGGGCACGCCACGGGCGGACGGTGCATTCGGCCAGGAACCCGTCCGGGTGGACGGTGGCCGCCGGTCTGGCTTCGATGGTGCCCCGGCGGGCGCGGGCGAAGGCGCTCTGGCGTGCGGCATGGGCGGAGCCATGCAAAGTTGCGACCAGAGGCGGGATGGCGGTGACAAGGCGGCGCTGGCCGCGCGGGAGAGCCTGGGTGAGAGCGGCTTCGGCGCCGCTGACATCGATGCCGACGATGTCGGGGATCATCGTGCGGTTGAGTGCCTGTGCAATCAAATAGGGCACCATGCCGGAATCTTCGCCACCTTCGGCGCTGGAACCGGCCAGGATGATGGCGGGAGACAGCTCGCGCAGGCGGGCGATCAGGGCCGGGACGGGGTCGGTTCCGGGGGCGGTTTCCAGCACTTCCAGGCGGTCGAGGCCCATGCCGAGATAGTCGCGGAGCGCCGGTTCGTCCGGGTTTCCGGCGTGCAGCGCGTGGATGCGGGCGGTCTGGCCGGACTCGGTCATGCGCAGCGCCAGTTCCAGCGCCTGGGCGTCGAGCGGAGCGCGGCGGGCGCGGCCCGATGCCGGGTGGCTGCCGACTGACAGCAGGACGGCGATGTCAACCATGGTTCTGGGCATTCCGGCGCGCTCTGGCATGGCGGATCAGGGCCGGCATCACGGCTTGCGCATCGGCGACGATGGCGAGGTCGGCGCGCTTGATCATTTCGGCGTGAAGGTCTGTGTTGACGGCAATGACGTGCTTTACCTCTGTAATTCCCTGCAAGTGCTGGGGGGCTCCCGCGATCCCCAGCGCGAAGTAACACCGCGCCGTTACCAAAGTGCCCGAAGCACCGATCTGGCGGTCGCGCGGCAGGTGTCCGGCATCGCAGACCACGCGGCTGCCGCCGCGCGTCGCCCCCAGCGCTTCCGCAAGTTCGGCAAACCCCGCCCAATCGGTGATCCCGTTGCCGGCGCTGACGATGAAATCGGCCTCGGCCAGCGAAAGCCGGTCGGGATCGACCGCCAGCGGTCGGGCATCGCGGATGCCCGGCGCAGAGTGCGATTCCTGCGCCGGTGCCGGAATGACCCGCGCTTCATGGCGGGCGTCTTCCAGCGGCGGGACGGCATCGAGAGCGATGGTCATCAGCCGGGCCGGGGCATGGCTCAGCTCCGACGAGCCGCCGCGCGCACGGCGTCCCACCTGGGTCGGGGTCAGGTTTTGAACACCCGGAAAAAGTCGTTCGCCCAACGATGCCGAGACGCGGCGGGCGATGTCGGCGCCGCCGTCGGCGCTTTCCGCGAACAGCACGTGGCGGGGTTTGAGAACTTCCACCGCGTCCAGCACGCTGGCCGCGCGACGCTCAGGGCAATAATCGGCGAATAGTTCGAAGTCAACCTTTATGAGCCGGTCGGCCCCGGCCTCGGCGAAATCGGTGGTGGTAGCTTGATCGGGCGCCAGGACGACGACGGCGCCGCCTCCGGCATCGGCCAGGACCCGGCCGGCGGCGATGAGCTGGCGGTCGTGGGCCGTCAATTCGCCGCGCGGCTGGTCGGGGACGACGAGCACCAGGAAGGCGGGGTCCTCGACGATCCGGACGGCGGGGCCGGAGAGGGCGGCGGCCTCAAGCGCGCTTGCTTGCAAGAGCGTGGCGCCGCTGCCGCTCCGGTCGTAGCGCAGGCGGGCTCCGGCCTGGACGCTGGAAGCGGCGCGTTCGGCCCTCGGGTCGCGGCGGCGCCGGCCTGCCGGGGACGCGGCGGGGGGAGTGCCGCGCGCGATGCGGCGGCGGGGTTCGGTCGAAGTGGTCAGGGCC
>DASQKT010000343.1:0-5811 GCA_035630415.1 Skermanella sp. | reverse complement strand
CACCGGCCACCTGATCGACGTGCTGCGCGGCACCATGACCGAGAAGATCGAGAAGTTCCGCCACGACCAGATCAAGACCTTCGGCGTCGGCGCCGACATGAGCAAGCAGGAATGGGGTTCCGTCTACCGCCAACTCGTCGCCGCCGGCTACCTGAAGGTCGATCACGAAGGCTTCGGCGCCCTCCACCTGACGGCTGCGGGCGGGCCGGTCCTGAAGGGCCAGCAAAGCGTCCGGCTGCGCCGCGACAATCAGGCGGCGGTCAAGAAATCGCTTCGCGCCCAGCGTGGCAGCCGTGGCGGCAGCAGCGCTCCCGCCGTGCTCAGTCCGGCCGACGACGATCTCTGGCACAAGCTCAAGGCCTGCCGGCTGGAACTGGCGCGCACCCAGGGCGTCCCGCCCTACGTCATCTTCCACGACAGCACCCTGCTGGAAATGGTCCGACAGAAACCGCGCGATCCCTACCGCATGGGCCAGTTGCCCGGCGTCGGCACCAGCAAGCTCGACCGCTACGGCGACGCCTTCCTGGCGGTGATCCGCCAGACGGTCTGAGCCCGCTCCAGGCCTCTCACCGTGCCCGGAAAGGATCATCTTGAAACCATCCGTGGAAATAAATGTTTGCTGATGAGTCGTAGTTAATTCAAAGCTCATTCAGGCAGGCCGATGCTCATGCATCATTTACCGGGTCCATCAACCCTTACGATCGAATACCACTACGGGATCGTCGCGATCTCGATCGCGATTGCCATCATCGGCTCCTTCGTCGCCTACGACATCTGCCTGCGGGCACGCAGCTCGGCGGGCGCGATGCGGTCGGTGTGGCTGGCGGGCGCCGCCGTGGCGGCCGGCGGAAGCATCTGGTCGATGCATTTCATCGGCATGCTCGCGGTCCGGATGCCGATGGACGTCACCTATGATTTCTGGTGGACGTTCCTGTCCCTCGTCCTGCCGATCATCCTGACCGGCGCCGGCTTGAGGCTGGTCGTCGTTTATCCCCAATCGGTCGCGGCCTTGCTGGTGGGCGGCTTCATCATGGGGTCCGGGATCATCGTCATGCACTATGTCGGCATGGCGGCGATGCGGATGGACGCGACCGTCAGCC
The DNA here is from genome assembly GCA_035630415.1 of Skermanella sp. GTDB lineage: Bacteria > Pseudomonadota > Alphaproteobacteria > Azospirillales > Azospirillaceae > Skermanella. Next base: position 4,711 of record DASQKT010000343.1, on the reverse strand, counting down.
ACGATCCCTTCCTGGTCGGCCTTTCCGTGGCGCTGGCCGTCGTGCTCTCGACGGCGGCGCTGTTCATCGCCTTCAAGCCGGCGCGGAGCCTCCCCCTGGCGGCGGCCGGCGCCATCGTGATGGGTGTGGCCGTCAGCAGCATGCATTACACCGCGATGGCGGCGTCCAGGATCTCCATGGTGCCGGACATGGATGACACCGGTCAGGCGCCGATCCCCGTTTCGCTGCTGGCGTTCTCGATCTTCATAACCCTGTCCACGGCGATGCTCCTGGTCCTGATGGCGTCCCGCGTCGACCGGCGCAATGCCGAAGCCCTGGCGCGGCAGGCGCGCGTGACCAACGACACGACGGAGCGCTACCAGACCCTGCTGCGCCACTCCTTCGACCTGATAGCACCGCTCGATGCCGAAGGGCGCTTCGTCGACGAAGCCGTGTCCTCGGACCGCCTGCTCGGCTACGAGCCGGGAGAGTTGATGGGCAAGCGCTTCACCGATCTGGTATCGGCCGGCGAACGGGCCGATGCGCAGGCGTGGCTGGCGGCGGTGCTGCTGTCGGACCGGCCGCTGAACCGCGAATACTCCTTCCTGTCCAGGGCGGGTGGCGAGATCCCGTGCGAGTGCAATGCCGTCAGGGCCGAAGCTCAAGGCACAGCGTGGTCGCTGATCGTGAACGTCCGCGACCTGACGGAGAAGCGGCAGATGGAAGCCATGCTCGGCCAGTCCCAGCGCCTTGAAGCCCTGGGCCGGATGTCGAGCGGCATGGCCCACGATTTCAGCAACCTGATCACGGCGGTCTCGCTGAACCTGGAGTCGGTCGAGCGCCGGCTGCCATCTAGCGACCTGCTCGAACACCTGCGGGCGTCGCAGACGGCCCTGTCCCATGGCAACAGCCTGATTCGCCAGCTTCTCGCCTTCGCCCGCCAGCAGAAGGTGGAGCCGGAACCGATCAACCTGAACAGCGCCGTCGAGAGCATGGACCGCTTCATCCAGATGTCCCTGAGCGCCGAGATCGCCGTCGAACTGGATCTGGCCGACGGTCTGTGGCCCTGCACCGCCGACCGGGGCATGCTCGAAGCGGCGCTGCTGAACCTCGTCGTCAACGCGCAGGACGCCATGCCGGGCGGCGGCAAGCTGACCATCGCGACGGCCAACGAGAGCATCAAGGGCCGGAACTCCGACCTTCCGCCGGGCGACTACGTCGTGCTGTCGCTGACCGACACCGGCAAGGGCATGTCGCGGGACATAGCGAGCCGCGCCGCCGAGCCGTTCTTCACGACTAAGGGCGCCGGTCAGGGAACCGGGCTCGGCCTTAGCATGGTGTTCGGTTTCGCCCGGCAGTTCGCCGGCGATATGCGGATCGCCAGCGCCGAGGGCCATGGCACCACCGTCCAGATCCGCCTGCCCCGCAGCCATGCCCTGCCGGTCGAGAGGACTCGGGAAACCGCAAGCGATGCCGGCGGCCATCTCACGATCCTTCTGGTCGATGACGACAATGCCGTCCGCCACGCGGCGGCCATCTTCCTGAGGGAAAAGGGGTTCACCGTTATCGACGCGGCCAATGCCGAGGAAGCCCTGCTGGTCCCGGACCTCCGGTCGGTCGATCTCCTGATCACCGACATCCACATGGGGCGCATCAACGGCCTGGAACTGGCGCACCGGCTGAGCGGCCGCAATCCCGCCCTCGGCGTCATCCTGACCTCCGGCTCCGGCAGCACCAGACTGGAGACTTCCGCCCGGTGGCGGCATCTGCGGAAACCCTATACGGTCCGGGAACTGCTTCGCGAGGCCATGGCGCTGGTCGAGGCCCGGCGAACAGCCGCGCCGCCGGTCAGGAACTTCCTGATCGTCGATCACGATGCGGCGAGCGCCGAAAGAGTCGCCGGGCTGATCGGGAACGCCGGATTCGGCGACTCCGTCCTGGCCTCCTCCCTGGGCGAGGCGCGGAAACGCGCCGCCGAATACCAGCCGGCCGTGGCCCTGGTCGGCATCGCCGGCTCCAGGAATCCCGGTTCCGGAGATCTCGACGGCATCGAAGCGGGCCGGCGGCTGCACGAGGAGTTCGGAATGAGGATCGTGCTGGTGGCCGACAGCATCTCGGCGGTGCCGGCCGATTATCCGGTCGATGGCTTCCTGGTCAGGTCCTTTACGCTGGAACAGCTCTCCAATGTCCTCAAGTCGGCGCTCGACGCCGCTTGACGGAGCTTGCGGGTCCGCTGTTTTCCACCGGACCTTGAAATGGTCCGGCGATATCCTCTATCCAGAGTAAGGTAATCCCCTGGGAAGGAAATGACGGCATGGCGATGAAGCGCTACGACGGGCCGGTTCGGGCGGTCGTCCTGGACTGGGCCGGAACAGTGGTGGATTTCGGCAGCCGGGCGCCGATGGGCGTGTTCGTGGCCGCTTTCGGAGCGGCCGGGGTCGATATCGCTGTCGAGGAAGCCAGACCGTTCATGGGCCTGCCCAAGCGCGACCATATCCGGGCGATCGGCGCCCTGCCCGGCGTCGCCCGGCGCTGGGAGGAAACCCACGGGCGTCCCATGACCGACGGCGACATCGACACGCTGCATGCACGCCTGCTGCCGCTCAACCTGGAGACGGCCGCCGGCCATGCCAGCCTGATCCCCGGCGCCCGCAACACGCTGGCCCAATTGCGCCGGCGCGGCATCAGGATCGGATCGACCACCGGCTACGGCCGCACTGTCATGGACGTGCTGATGCCGGCGGCTGCTTCCGACGGTTTCGAACCGGACTGCGTCGTCTGCACCGACGACGTGCCGACGGGCCGTCCCTCCCCGCTGATGTGCTATCGCGCCATGATCGAGCTGGACGTCTGGCCGGCGGCATGCTGCGTCAAGGTGGACGACACTGTTCCCGGCATCGAGGAAGGCCTGAACGCCGGCATGTGGACCGTCGCGGTAGCGCTGACCGGCAACGAGCTGGGGCTTTCGGTGGAAGAGTTGGCCGCTCTGTCCGAAGCCGACCTGAAGGCGAGACGGACCGCCGCCTATGATCGTCTGCGTGCCGGCGGCGCCCACTACGTCATCGACGGCATCGGCCAGCTGATCCCGGTGATCGAGGACATCGAGCGCCGTCTGGCCCTGGGGTCGGTTCCTTAAGGCGCCGAGGATCAAAGCGCAGAGGATCGGTATCCCCTACATCGCCGCACCGGATACTCCGACCTCGTCCCCGACCTTCAGCCCGAGCACGCCGTCCGCGCGTCCCTGGTTGACCGCGATCTCCGCCAGTCCGTTGCCATTCTCGTACCAGATCGCTTCCCCCACCGGGACGTCGCCGAAGGTCCGTGCCCGCGCTATCCGCCGGCCGCCGGCTTCCAGTTCCACCCCATCCCCGAGCATGGCGGCACGCAGGCCGGTCAGCGCATTGCCGTAGACGTCCACATAGACGATGCGGGCCAGATCGTCGGGCCAGTCCGGACGGCGGACGCGCTCCACCGGGACCGGCGTTCCCGGCGGCGGCTCGCCCAGCGCCAGCCTTGCCGCCACCGGCGCGAACAGATCGCGGCCATGGAAGCTGGCGGACAGCCGGTCCGGCCGCCAGTCGATGGTCCATGCCTCCACATTCGCCCCCACGGCGCCTGCCCGGCGCATGACCAGTTCGAACAGGCCGTTGTCCGGCCCGACATACCAGCGGCCGCCGGCGCGCACGACCAGCGGCAGGCGGTCCGTCCCCACCCCCGGATCGACGACCCCAAGCAGGACGCCGCCCTGCGGCACCGCGCCGCAATAGGCCGCCAGGAGATAGGCCGAGAGACAGGGCTGGAACGCGGGTGCGTCCGCGAAAAGGTCGATCACCGGGACAGCCGGGGCAAGGCTGGCCAGCACGGCCTTCATCTGCCCGGTGTAAGGGCCTGCCAGACCGAAATCGGTGAAGAGCACAATCATCGGCAACACTCCAGCAATACTAAGCGCAGCGGTCTACTTGCAAAATTAAAAATTCCGAACATATCCTCTGACAAGAATTTCGGATTCTTAAATAAATGTCGGGACATGTCAATATGAACACCTATTCAATGTCAGGGCAATGCAGCGGGGTGACGGCATGACCGGATCGATCATGCGGTGGCTCCTGATTGCCCCTCTGCTGGCCGCAACACTGATTTCCACCTGCCCCGCGCGTGCCGCGAAATCTTCCATCGACATCCCTTTCACCGTCGTCACGACCACGTCGCACGTTGCGGACCTCGTCCGCACGGTGGCCGGTGACCGCGTTTCGGTCACGGGACTGATGGGCGAGGGAGTGGACCCACACACTTATAAGCTGACCCGTTCCGACGTGGCGAAGCTCGCGGCGGCGGATATCCTCTTCTACAGCGGACTTCTGCTGGAAGGGAAGATCACCGATCCGCTGGTCCGGATGGGCGGCTCCGGCAAGCCGGTCCACGCCGTTGCGGATCAGGTCGACCCATCGCTGCTGCTGACTCCCCCCGACTTCGACGACAACCCCGACCCGCATGTCTGGATGGACGTATCGCTGTGGACGAAGGCGCTGAACGGGGTCCGCGACCGCCTGATCGAGTTCGATCCCGCCGGCGCCGACCGCTACCGGGCGAATGCAGCCGACTATGCGGAGAAGCTGGCGCGCCTGGATAGCTATGCCAGGGAAGTGCTCGCCAGTATTCCCGAACGGTCGCGCGTGCTGGTTACGGCCCATGACGCCTTCAACTATCTGGGCCGCGCCTATGGCCTGGAAGT
>DASQKT010000342.1:0-2719 GCA_035630415.1 Skermanella sp. | reverse complement strand
GCGGACACGGCGATCAGGGCGAGCTTGTTCATTTTCTCTATCCTCGTTTCTTACTCTTGCTTCACGCCGGTCAGCGGAGCTGGCTGGTCGTGGTCATCATCTGGTCGGTCGTGCTGATCACCTTCGAGTTCATCTCATAGGCGCGCTGCGCCGTGATCAGGTTGGTGATCTCGGCCACGATGTTGACGTTGCTGGTTTCAAGGGCACCCTGGACGAGCCGGCCATAGCCGGGTGCCGAAGGGTTGCCGGGGACGGCGTCGCCCGAAGCCGGGGTCGCCAGCAGCAGGTTGCTGCCGATCGCTTCCAGGCCGGCGTCGTTGGCGAACACCGCGAGCTGGATCTGGCCGACCGTCTGCGGCTGGATCTGGCCGTCCAGCTTGATCTGGACCTCGCCGCTGCCGTTGACCGTGATATCGACCGCGTCGGCGGGAACGACGATGCCGGGCTGGACGGTGTAGCCGTCCGCGGTCACCACGGTGCCTTCGGCGTTGAGCTGGAACGAACCGGCGCGGGTATAGGCGGTGTTGCCGTCGGGCATGGTGACCTGGAAGTAGCCCTGACCGTTGACCGCCATGTCCAGCGAGTTGTCGGTCACCGACAGGTTGCCCTGCTCGTTGATCCGGTAGACCGCACCCGTCTTGACGCCGGCGCCGATCTGGATGCCCGAGGGGACGATCGTGCCCGCATCGGACGAGGTCGAACCGACCCGGCGCTGGTTCTGGTACAGCAGATCCTGGAATTCGGCGCGCTGGCGCTTGTATCCGGTCGTCGTCATGTTCGCGATGTTGTTCGAGATCGTTTCGACGTTGAGCTGCTGGGCCAACATGCCGGTGGTGCCGATGCTCAGGCTACGCATGGTCAGTTCCTCTTATCTTCAGGTGTAGCCGGAGCTTCAGCTCAGCCGGGACAGCTTGGTGATCGCGTTGCGCTGCCGTTCGTGCTCGGCATCGATCAGCTTCTGGTTGGTAGCGTACTGACGGGATATTTCGATCATCTGGGTCATCTCGACGACCGACTGGACGTTCGATTCTTCGACGGCGCCCTGGACCACCTTCAGGTCCTCCGCCGGCTTGCCCTCTTCGTCGGTGGCGTAGAGCCCGGCGCCCAGGTCCTTCATGAACTGCTCCCGTTCGAACTGGACCAGCTTGATCTTGCCGATCTGGCCCTGTTCGGTGGAAACCGTGCCGTCCGCCGCGATGGTCACCGGTCCCGCGTTCTGCGGCACCGTCATCGGGCGGTCCTGCTCGTCCAGGACCGGCAGGCCGCCGGCATCGACGATCTGGCGGTCCAGGTCGAGCTGGAGGTGGCCGGACCGGGTGTAGCGCTGGCCGTCGCGGGTTTCGACCACCATGTAGCCGTTGCCGTGAAGGGCGATGTCGAGCGGGTTGTTGGTCGCGGTGATCGGGCCGGGGGCGGTGTTCCGCCGCATTCCGAAGTCCTGCGCCATCGAGACCTTGTCGCCCGACAGGCCGCCGATGGTGGCGGGCTTCGCCAGGTATTCCAGGAACATCACGCGCTGGTTCTTGTAGCCCGGCGTCGTCATGTTGGCGAGGTTGTTGGCAACCACATCCAACTGCCTGCGAAGGCCATCCTGTCGTGACAGGGCGATGTAGATGGGGTTTTCCATGGCCGGCGCTCTCGTTCCTGGTCTTGGTTCCTGTGGTCCGGCGCTCGCCGCCGTCCCGCATTCTCCTTTGCAGGCCTCGTGCCAATCTTCGGGGAGTCAGGGACTCCGGCGATTTTCCCCGGATATTCCGGGCCGGCCCCAAGTCCGGATAATGCTCACGCGCGCGAGGCTGCATGGATTGCCCGGCATATTTTGCCGGCCCTCCCGGATGAGTTTGCCGGATGTGCCGCCATGCGCCCGGCAACTGTTCGCATAGTCGCCGGTACCATCGGCGCGCTCCGGCGGCGGCCACGCGGCATAAGCTCGAATGTCGCCCTAAATTTCAACCAAAGCCTTTTCTTTCCAATAGTGGCCCGGAGTTTGCTTTGTTTGGCCCAAGGTTCAGTCCGAACCGCGAAAACCGGGTAGTTTCAACGACTTGTTAACTATCCCAGGTTAACTGTTTTACCAAGATTTCCGCAGTCGCGGGGACCGCTGGGAGCTGACCGATCATGGCGGGAGCCACACACGACGAAGAGGAAGGCGAGGGCGGCGAAGCGCCGGCACGAAAGAAGTTCAGCGGCAAGAAGCTGGTGCTGTTCATCATTCTGCCGCTGTTGCTGATCCTCGGCGGCGCCGCCGCCGCGTTCTTCGCCGGCGTGTTCACTCCGGCCGAAACCCAGGCGGAGGAGGACCCCCATGGGGAGGCGAAGCCCGACGCCCACGGCAAACCCGATCCCCATGCCAAGGCCGATGCCCATGGCGCTCCGGCGGGTCACGGCGATCCGGGCGCCGGCGGGGTGTTCTTCAAGGTTCCCGACATGGTGGTCAACCTCAACAGCACCGGCCGCCGCCCGAGCTTCCTCAAGATCAGCGTCAGCGTGGGAGTCGGACGGGAAGAGGACCTGCCCGAGATCGAGAAGGTCGTGCCGCGCATCGTCGACAACTTCCAGGTCTATCTGCGGGAACTCCGCCTGGAGGACCTGCGCGGTTCGGCCGGCATCTACCGGCTGCGGGAGGAGCTTCTGACGCGTCTCGTGATCGCCGCGCAGCCGGTGCAGGTCAGGGACGTCCTGTTCCGTGAAATGCTGATCCAGTGAACCGGGAACCCAC
>DASQKT010000341.1:0-3104 GCA_035630415.1 Skermanella sp. | reverse complement strand
CCTGCTGCTGGCGCTGGTGTTGCGCCGCGCCCGCCAGTTCGCCGAACGGCTGGCCGCCAGCGAGGAGCGTCTGGCCCTGGCGCTGGATGCCGCGCGCGACGGGTTGTGGGACTGGAACGTCGCCACCGGAGACGCGCATTTCAGCGAGCGCTGGGCGACCATGCTGGGCTATTCGCCCAGCGAGATCGAGCCCAGGATCGAGTCGTGGGAAAAGCTGATCCATCCCGAGGACGCGGCGGCGGCCCTGGAAGCGATGGCCCAGTGCCGCCGGGGACGCACGTCGGTCTACAAGGCCGAGTTCAGGATGCGCTCCAAGGCCGATGGCTGGATGTGGATCCTCAGCCGGGGCAAGGTGGTCAGCGCCAACCCGGCCGGCGGCGCGCTCCGCATGGTGGGCACGCACACCGACATCACCGCACGCAAGCTGGCAGAACGGAAGGCGGAGGACGCCAGGGCGGAGGCGGAAGCGGCAAGTCAGGTCAAGAGCCACTTCCTCGCCAATATGAGCCACGAGCTGCGGACGCCGCTGAACGCGATCATCGGCTTTTCCGACATGCTGCTGCGCGAGTTCTTCGGCCCGCTGACGCCCAAGCAGAAGGAATACGCGGGCGCCATCAATTCATCGGGCAACCACCTGCTGGAAGTCATCGGCGACGTGCTCGACCTGACCAAGGTCGAAGCCGGGCGGATGGAGCTTCACCGCGAGCCGGTCGATGTCTGCGCGCTGGTCCGATCCTGCGTCGCCCTGATGGGCAGCGAGGCCCATGCCGCCGGCGTGACGCTGGAGGCGGACCTGCCCCAGCAGCCCATCGACATCATGGCCGACAAGGTCCGGCTGCGTCAGATCATCCTGAACCTGCTGTCCAATGGCGTGAAGTTCACGTCGGCCGCCGAACATGACCGGCGTGTCGATGTCACGGTCACGCCGGACCGCCACCGGCTGGAAATCCGGGTCACCGACACCGGCATCGGAATGCGCGCCGAGGACATCAAGGTGGCGCTGGAGCCGTTCCGCCAGATCGACGACAGCATCGCCCGGCGCCATCAGGGGACCGGCCTGGGTCTGCCGCTGGCAAAGACCCTGTCGGAACTTCACGGCGGCGAACTGAAGGTCGCCAGTGAGCCGGGCCGGGGCACGACGGTCACCGTCAGCCTGCCGAGAACGCAACGCCCCGTGCTGGTCCACCCCGTCAACGAGCAATCGGCTTGAACGAAACCGGCGCGCCGGTCGCGACCCAGGCGCCGTCGGGACGAGCCATCGGGGCGGCTGGCTGGGAAGCGGCAACCGGAACCGGCACGGACACCGGCGCCGCAGCCGCCGGCACGGGCGCCGGAGCAGGGGCCGCTAGCGAGGCGGGCGCCGCCAGCGGCGAGGACTGAACCGACCGTGGCGGCGCCTTCGCTGGCGGAACCTGCATGACTTCGGCCTGCCGGACCGGAGCCGGCACCGCCACGACGGTGGTCGCCGTCACCGGCGGCGGTTCGTCCATCTGGTGGACCAGACGCGTGTGGATATAGGCATGCCGATCGCCCATCTTCACGGCGAACCACTCCGCGCCCGGAACCTTGCCCAGGACGTCGAGCGGCTGTCCCGCCTTGATCCCGCCGACGACCGGGAAGTCGGTGCTGGGGCCGGCACGCAGATTGGCCGCCTTGCCGACCTGCCAGTGGCCGGCAACCGGCTCGAAGTTGGGCAACCTCGCGGTAGCGGCCGGAGCGGGTTTCGGCGGCTCGGCCGCCTGCTGGGTAAAGGGAAGACCCTGACAGGCGCTCAGCGAAACCAGGAGAGCGGCGGCAAGGACTGGACGGCGCATGGCAACGGTACCTTCGTGTAAGCTGACCGGCACGCTTGGCCGGTCGTTTGCACCGAAGCTAGCGGCAATGCCTTGCCGAGCCGTTAACCACGCGCAGTCTCAACCAGGGGGATGGTCCCAGGATCACCCCGGCTTTCCCCGTTCGGCAACAAGGTCGGCCATGGGAATCCCTGAAGCACCCTGCTCCCGGTAGCCGGCGGCGACGCCGGCCCGGTCGGGTTCGGGACGGTTCTGGCTGACCTTCCACTTGCCCTCGATCCGGCCGATCGGGATCTCGACGCCGATGATGCCCTTGATCTGGGCCGCCACGAAAGCGGCGGGCGCGTCGTCGACCTGCCACGGCTCCGGCCTTGATGCCTCCCGCGCTTGAGTCAGGCTCTCGATCTGCCGCCGCAGCCAGTCGGCATCGTCGATCACGGCGGGCTTGCCCCAGGCATGGACCGTTGCGTAGTTCCAGGTCGGCACGACCTTCCCAGTCTCCCGCTTGGTCGCGTACCAGGAAGGCGTCACGTAGTCCTGCGGCCCCTGGAACACCACGAGGCATTCCGGGACCGCCGCCAGTTCCCGCCACTGCGGATTGGCGCGCGCCATGTGGCAGAGCAGCGTGCCGCGTTCCGATGCGGCGGCGTCGATCAGGAACGGGATCGGGTTGGCCATCAGGCCACCGGGACCCGAAGTGATCAGCAGGCCCAGCGGATGGGACCTGATGAGATCGTGCTGAACGTCGAGCCGGTCTTCCCGGAAATGGGGCGGCTGATACATGGAGCTTGTCCTTATCCGAAGATCCTGGCGGACCCTGTCGTACCAAACTACACCGGATAGGCCATGCCGAGCTTGCGCCGGATATGGTCGGACCGGCCGCCGGTATCCCGCGCCGCGCGGGTGCGCTCCGCCAGCGCCTCAATGTAGTTTTCCCGCGTGCGCAGGATATGCCGCTCGAGAATCTCCGGCAAGGCGGCATCGTCCCCGCGCTCGAAGATCCCGACGATCCGCTCGTGATCGGAAAACGAGCGGGCCGGCTCCCCCCTGGTCAGGAAGGCCAGATGGGTCCGTAGCGCCGAGACGCGGCCCAGGATCATGGAATAGGCGTGGCTCAGATAGCGGTTGCCGCAGTGGTCGAGGAACGACAGGTGGAAGGCCATGTCGGCCTTGCCGTACAGGCGCATATCTCCCAGCACTTGCGCATCGGTCATCTCCGCCATGGCGGCCAGCAAAGATTTAAGCGTGGCGGGACCGGCGCGGCGGAGCGCCAGGGTGGCTGCCCTCACCTCCAGCATCACGCGGAACTCG
>DASQKT010000340.1:0-5437 GCA_035630415.1 Skermanella sp. | reverse complement strand
CGGCATCGTCAGCCGCGCCAACCTGATGCGCGTGCTGGCGACCATGGAATCAAGCGCCGTCGCACCGACCGCCGACGACCGCACGATCCGCGAGCGGGTGCTTCAGGCCTATAAGGGTCAGAGCTGGGCGCCGGACTTCGGCGAGAACGTCGTCGTCAAGGACGGCGTCGTCCACCTCTGGGGTTCCGTCCGGACCGAATCCCAGCGTCAGGCGCTGGTGGTCGGGGCACGGAACGTGGCGGGCGTCCGCGACGTGGTTGACCACATCGACGTGGTCAGCCCCGTCGCGGAAGGCTTCGTCGGCTGGTGACCGGCGGGTAGGATCGTACGGCCGCGACCTATCCCAGGTCGATTTCGCCGGTGATCTCATGCGTGAGATCGACGCCGTCGATCGTAAGGACCACCTTGGCGGTCAAGGTCTCGCCGCCCTTGATGCGGCCGGACTGGATCGCCCGATCGACGGCGGCTTCGATCTCACGCTGAGAGGTCACGCCGACCACCTTGAGGAACTTCCGGACTTCCATGTTGAAGGTGTCTTGATTCATCGCTGCATCTCCTTGATCGCCCATTCCTGGCCGCTCATCCCGGCGGCCTTTCCGAACATCGGCGGTCAACGTCGCATAAAGTCGGTGTCCGGAACTACCCTTTTTGGAAACGGAGAGGAAACTTGGGCTGTCTCCCCCCTTTCCGTCATACCCGGACTTGATCCGGGTACCTCCTGGCGGAGGCTGACGTGAGGACTTCAAGCTGAAGCTCTGATTCCACCGTCTCAACTCCTGAAAGGAGGCACCCGGATCAAGTCCGGGTATGACGGAAAGGGGGAAGGAGGGGGCGTTTCACCGGAGTTTCGCACTGAAACGCCTGTGCTGGCGCCTGTGAGATCAAGCCTTGGCATGACGGGGGTTGAGCAACATAAGGAACCGCAACACCATGCCAGACACGCCGGCCACTCCGCGCAGCGCCGCGACGTTGATCCTTCTGCGCGACGGCATGCGCGGGTTGGAGACGCTGATGATCGAGCGTCATGCCGGCCTGCGCTTCGCGCCGGGAGCGCTGGTGTTTCCCGGCGGCTGCCTGTGCGACGACGATCATGCCGGCGGGGCCGACGGCGACTTGCCGCTGCGGATGGCGGCGATCCGGGAATGCTTCGAGGAATGCGGCATCCTGCTTGCCCGCAGGCGCAACGAGTCCGTGCTGATCGACGCCGGGCTTACGGCGTGGCTCATCGAGCGATACCGGCGCCGGCTGCTCGAGGGGGAGGTGAGTTTCAGTGCGATGCTCGCCGCCGAAGGGCTCGGCGCGGCGCATGACCTGCTGGTGCCGTTCGGGCATTGGGTAACGCCGGCGATCAGGCCCAGGCGGTTCGATACATTGTTCTTCCTGGCCCCTGCCCCACCCGGCCAGCTCACTGAACCCGACGGGTCGGAGGTGGTCCGGTGCCTGTGGGACTACCCTAGGGATTTTCTCCAAGCGGCGGACGGCGGGCAGGTGCGGCTGATCTTCGCCACCCGGATGAACCTTGCCCGGCTGGCGCGCAACGCTTCGGTCGCGCAAGCGCTGGCGGATGCCTCCGGCCAAGCCGTCATCCGCATCACGCCGGAATATGTCGAGACGGATGGCGGCGCCGAACTGCGCATTCCTGGAGGAACCGGTTATGGCCCCTGCGTCGTCGCGGCTTCGTTGAACGATCTGGCGTGACCGTCTCACGCTCTAGAATGCACTTCCACCAACCGGGAAACCCGCCCTTTCTGGTGCATGGTATATTGCATTCAGAACGCCACGGGAGGAAGATGATTTAACATAATAAGAAGCACGGGAGGAATATGTGCACCGCACCGGGACCGATCACAGCGCTAAATCCGCCGTCATCGTCTCCGCTGTCTGCTTCGGAGTGCTGAGCGGGTTGGTTCAAGCAGCCGTCATGCTGTTCACGGACCTGCCCGGTCTGGAGCTGCCGCGCATGGTCTGGACGAGCTTTTGACGGTTATTCGACGCAATACGGGCGCTCGTGACCTTCGCCGCTCTGCGACAGGCGGTCGGAAGTCCAGAAAATGCTGTCCGTTTCTTCAGAATCGGCGGAACGGGTAAATGGCCAGCCGGTACCGGAAGTCGTCAGGACGTGGGTGACGAAGCCGGCAAAGGCGGTGAGCGTAAGGATGAAATCCGTATTCTTCAGCATGGCTTAGGTCTCTCGGATCGGTTCGTATTGCTGTCGTTTGCTGCATAGCAACATAAACCGATCGGGATGCAGGATCAAGCCATCTGGAATACAAAATACCAGAGGTCAGCCTTGCGTTTGCGGCAAGGCTGGAAGAATGCTGAACTGCAAATAAAACGCAGGCGCATTGCCGCACTGCGAAGAAGCCGCACAGCTCGGACGAAGTCCTTGAGCATCATATCGGTCCATCCCCCTTGTCACCTTATAAAATACCTATGGAAGTCATGACCGGCATCTCTCTGGTCATAACGGTTTCGTTTTCAACTTTTTCTTTTGGATACCTCGTCTAATCCCGTTCCGCATCGTGGAAAAGTGAGAAAAGCATTTGCATTGGACTTGGTGTATGGCATTCAATATACCAGACACCAGGGAGAACGGAGCCCGCCGAGGCGAGGAACAACGGAAACTCCCCGGAAAAATTAAGAAGCACGGACCAAAGGCTGTCCATCCACACGGAGGAAACGTCCGATGTATGCATCGGTTGATCAACAAGGAAGAACCCCGGCCGAACAGGCCGATCGGACGCGCTGGATTCAGTTGATAGTCGGCGTCATCTGTATGGTCGCCACGGCCAACATCCAGTACGCGTGGACCTTGTTCGTCCCTGAAATTCAGGCGACCTATGGATGGACCCGCGCGTCGATCCAGGCCGCTTTCACGATCTTCGTCGTCGTCCAGACTTGGCTTACCCCGATCGAAGGCTACTTCATCGACAAATACGGCCCCCGCGTCATGGTCGCCATCGGCGGCGTGCTGACCGGCCTGGCCTGGGTCATCAACTCCTACGCCACGGACCTGACCGGCTTCTACATCGGCGCTGCCGTCGGCGGCATGGGTGTCGGCTGCGTCTATTCCACCTGCATCAACAACGCGCTGAAGTGGTTCCCGCATCGCCGCGGCCTTGCGGTCGGCCTGACCGCCGGCGGTTACGGTGCCGGCTCCGCCCTGACCATCCTGCCGATCGCCAGCATGATCGCGTCCACCGGTTTCCAGAGCGCCTTCTTCTTCTTCGGTATCCTCCAGGGCACCATCATCTTCGCGGTGGCATGGTTCCTGCGGTCGCCCCAGAAGGAAGAAGTCCGCCATTCGACCAAGGTCTCCCAGTCGCGCCGTGACTATACGCTTGGCGAAGCCCTGCGGACCCCGGTCTTCTGGACCATGATGGTCATGTTCATCCTGACGGTCACCGGCGGCCTGATGGCGGTGGCTCAGCTCGGCCTGATCGCCCACGATCTCGGCGTCAAGGAATTCCCGGTCAACCTCTACTTCTTCACGATGGCGGCCCTGCCCTTCGCCCTGATGCTCGACCGCGTCATGAACGGCCTGTCCCGTCCGATCTTCGGCTGGATCTCCGACCACATCGGCCGCGAGAAGACCATGTTCATCGCCTTCACGATGGAAGGCTGCGGCATCGTCGCCCTCGGCTACTTCGGCCACAACCCCTACGCCTTCCTGATCCTCTCCGGCGTCGTGTTCCTGGCCTGGGGTGAAGTCTACAGCCTCTTCAGCGCCACGGCCGGCGACGCCTTCGGCACCAAGCATGTCGGCAAGATCTACGGCGTCCTGTACTGCGCCAAGGGTTTCGCCGCTCTCCTGGTCCCCGACGGCAACCTGCTGATGGAAGCCACCGGAACGTGGTCGACCGTCCTCTACACCGTCGCCGCGATGGACCTTCTGTCCGCCACCTGCGCCCTTGTCGTCCTGCGGCCGATGCTGGCCAAGCACCACGCCCGCAACGCCGAGGAAATGCGGATCGCCGATCTGCCCCAGAACCAGCAGGTCCGCCCGGCGACCACCTGATCTCCCCCCGAAGCACCCGACATACCCGTCAGGGACTTCTAAACTCAAGCCGCTGCCGAAAGGCAGCGGCTTTTTTCTTGTGCACGCCTCAAACCCCGACCGCCGCCTTGATCCGGTCCCGCGTCAGCGGCAATTCCCGCAGACGAACACCGGCCGCGTCGGCGATGGCGTTGGCGATGGCGCCCGCCGTCGGTCCCTGGGCTGCCTCTCCCGTCCCGAGATACGGCTTGCCGGGCCGGTCGATCACATGGACCTCGACGCTGTCGGGGATGTGGTCGAAGCGGAGGATCGGGTAGGCGCTCCAGTCCCGGCTGGTGATCCGGGTGCGGTCGAAGGTCACCTGCTCCATCAGCGTCCAGCTCGACGACTGGACGATGCCGCCCTCCGTCTGGTTGCGGATGCCGTCCGGGTTGACGGCCTGTCCGCTGTCGATGGCGGCGACGGCGCGGACCAGCCGGGCGGCCCCGGTTTCGCGCTCGACCGCCACTTCCACCGCGACCGCGCAATAAGCGGCAAGGTTCTTATAGCGGGCGAAGCCGAAGCCCTTGCCGTGCCCCGCTGGAAGACGGGCGGCGGACCAGCCGAACTTCTCGGCGGCCATCGTGACGACGTCGCGGGCGCGGGGGTCTTCCAGGTGGCGCAGGCGGAAATCGACCGGGTCGGTTTCCGACGCGGCGGCCATCTCGTCCATGAAGCTCTCCAGCGCGAAGACGTTCATGAAGGCGCCCAGACCCCGAAGCGCCGAGGTTCTGACCGGCATGTCCGGGATGTAGCGGTGGACGATCCGGATGTTGGGGATCGCATAGAGTGGGATGGCGTTGCGGTCGCCACCGCCGGCCGGCTGCGGGATCGGCTTCGGCGGGTCCGGCTTGAACGGTTCGGCCAGATGCCAGGCCGGCATCAGGGCACCCGCCCCGCCGGGCCTGTTCGAATGGGGAGCGCTCCAGACCTCGTACTGGTAATCGACGATCCGGCCCTGGGCATCGACGCCGCCGCGCGCCTTCGACACCATGGCGGAGCCGAAGGGTTCCCAGCAGTGCTCGTCCTCCCGCATCCACTGGACGCGGATCGGACGGCCGGGAAAAGCGCGGGCGATCAGCGCCGCGTCGGCCCCGGCGTCGTCGGCGCCGTTGTGGCCGTAGCAGCCTGACCCCTCGGTATGGATGCAATGGACCTGCGCCTCGTCCATCCGCAGCATCTCGGCGATGGCGGAGCGCAGCGGGAACATGCCCTGGCCGTGGGACCAGACCGTCATGACGCCGTCGCGGAACAGCCCGACCGCGCAGGACGGACCGATCGAGCCGTGGATCTGGAAGCCGCGATGGAACTCCGCGTCCAGCCGGTGGACGGCGCCGCCGACGGCGGCCGGGTCGTCGCGCCGGTCCTGGATCACCCGCTCGTCGGACTTCAGCGCCTGAA
>DASQKT010000339.1:0-2433 GCA_035630415.1 Skermanella sp. | reverse complement strand
TTGACGTGACGCGCCAGCGTATTGCCCAGTATCAGGCTCAGATCGGAGCGTTTGAGGCCCAGTTCAAAGCTGGGCACAGGCAGCTCGAGTTGATCCGGGAGGAGCTTGCGGACGTTGAGGAGCTGACGGCGAAGGGGCTGGAGCGTAAACCGCGTCTGTTGGCTCTCAAGCGTCAGGCTGCCAGCCTCGACGGCGACCAAGGAGAGTTCCAAAACAGCATGGCGCAGGCAAGGGAAGCCATCGCCCAGGCCGAGATGGAAATCCTGAGTGTCGTTGCCGACCACCAGAGGGAAGTCGCGACCGAACTGCGCGAGGTCCAGACGCAGCTGGCCGAAGTCACGGAAAAACTAGCGGCAGCACAGATACGCCAGGGGCGGCGCGATGTTATAGCTCCGGAAGCAGGAACGGTGCTGAACCTGCGGTATTTCGCTCCCGGCGCCGTAGTGCCGCCAGGCGGTCCGATCCTCGATCTTGTGCCGCGCGACGATTCGCTGGTCGTCGAGGCCAGAGTGCGGCCTGCCGATATCGATGTCGTTCACGTGGGCCTGTCCGCCAAGATCGTCTTCAGCGCCTTCAAGAGCCGTACAACCCCACAGATCGACGGAAGGGTGACCCGGGTCACGGCTGACGCCCTGAAGGATGAGCGTACGGGAGAGTTCTACTATCTCGCCCGGATTGCTGCGGACTCAGCCCAGCTTGAGAAGCTGAGCGATATCCATCTTCAGGCCGGAATGCCGGCGGAGACGCTGATCATTACTGGAGAGCGGACGATGCTGCAGTACCTGACCCAGCCTATCCAGGACACCTTCCGCACGGCATTCCGGGAACAATGACGTTCCGTCAGGTTTCGCGCAACATTCTGAGCCGGGCTTTGCACGTTTTGTGAGAGCTTTGCACGTTTTGTGAGATTGGTAGACCTCAGGCATTGATCCAGAAGAAACCTTGATCTGCCGTCGATGAAATTGGACACCGGATTGTCCATATGGAAGAACCGATGGGAAATCCGAAGAACAACCCGAAGCTGCCGACGAGTTCTGGTGAGAACGCCGGACCGACGGTTATTCAGCGCTGGAGCGCTGCTCGCAAACGCGAGGTGGTCCTCCGGCTGTTGCGCGGCGAGTCCCTCGATGCGGTCTCGCGCGAGATCGGCGTCGAGGTCTACCGGCTGGAGCGCTGGCGTGACAAGGCGCTGGCGGCAATGGATGCCGGCCTGAAGGAGCGTAGCGACGATGATCCTCTCCAGGCCGGTCTCGACGCCGCCCACAAGCGGGTCGGCGAACTGAGCATGGAGAATGAACTGCTGCGCGCCAGGATCGGACGCCTGGAGACCGGCACGCCTTTTCCCCGGGCGAGGTCGCGCAGATGAGCGCGGCGATCTCGCCTTCGACCCACCGGCCCTACGGCGTGCAGCGGGTCTGCCGCATCTGGGCCCTGCCGCGCTCGACCTTCTACCGGGCAAGTCGCCCGACCGATACCACTCCCGCCAAGCCACGTGGACCCAAGCCGCCGGTCGATGACGCCAGTCTGCTCGCCGCCATTCGGGCCGACCTCGCCGCCTCGCCATTTTCCGGCGAGGGGCACCGCAAGGTTTGGGCCCGCCTGCACTATGGCCTGGGTCTGCCGGTCGGCCGCAACCGCGTGCTGCGCCTGATGCGCGACAATCAGCTGCTCTCGCCGTTTCGGCGGCCGCCGCGCCCGGCCAACGACCATGACGGCACCATTCTGACCGAGGCCCCGGACGTGCTGTGGGGAACCGATGCCACCCTGGTGCAGACGGCCGAAGAGGGCCGGGTCTGGGTATTCGCCGCCATCGACCACTTCAACTCCGAGGTCGTCGGGCATCATGTTTCGACCGACGGCTCGCGCTTCTCGGCGCTCGAGCCGATCAGCCAGGCGGTGACATCCCGGTTCGGCGGGATCGCGGCCGATGCCGCCCGCGGCGTGTCGCTGCGCCTGGACAATGGGCCGCAGTACACATCCCACCACTTCTCTCGCCAGATCAGCCACTGGGGCATGGCGCTGAGCTACGCCTTCCCGCACCAACCACAAGGCAATGGCGTCATCGAGCGGTTCTTTCGGACCCTCAAGGAGCAGGCGATCTGGGGCAAAACCTTCCGCACCGCCGCCGAGGTCAGGGCGGCGGTCACCGACTTTGTTGCCCGCTACAACGCCGCCTGGCGGCTGGAGCGGCTGGGCTATCTCAGCCCCCTCGACTACCGCGCCCGTCATCTCCAGCAGGAAAGCCTTGCCGCATGATCCATCCCGCTGTCCCGACCTGCCACTCGGCAGACCGCCGCGCGCAGGACCGGTCAAGCAGGGCCGCAGGAGCATGGGCGCAGGGACCCACGCTCGACAGCGGCTTGTGCTTGACCGGGCCGAGCACGGTGGCATCCTTTCCTCAGGTCGGAATCCCACAAACCTGACCAGCCACAC
>DASQKT010000338.1:0-3677 GCA_035630415.1 Skermanella sp. | reverse complement strand
CGTCGTTGGTCAGCAGCAGCAGCCCCTCGGTCGTAAGATCGAGGCGCCCGACGGAGATCACGCGCGGCAGGTCCTCCGGCAGGACGTCGAAGACGGTCTGCCGGCCCTTCTCGTCCCGTGCCGACGTTACCAGTCCGTCGGGCTTGTGGTAGCGCCAGAGCCGCGTCGGCTCCAGGTCGGGCAGGGGATTGCCGTCCACGACGATCTGGTCCTTCGGACCGACCGTGACGGCGGGGGATGTCAGGACAACGCCGTTGACCGCGACGCGGCCGTCGGCGATCCAGCGCTCCGCATCGCGGCGGGAGCAGAGCCCGGCGCGTGCGAGCCGCTTGGCGATCCGTTCGGGACCCGCCTGCTGTTCGGGGGAGTCTGTTTCGGGCATGGTCATCGGCGGACTCCGGCCCGTGGCTGAGGCATTGGTTCTGACGTAGGGTCTGACATGGGGGCAGACTGTATGGTGCCGACCTTCAACCCGCAAGAACAGGTCCACGCCCCGCCATGTTCCGGATGAAGATTCAGGCTTTCAAAGGCTTGTTTGGGGCCTCCGGCTCAGTCTTCCAGCCGGAACCCGACCTTCAGGACCACCTGATAATGTGCCACCTTGCCGTTGGAGATGTGGCCGCGTGTCTCTACGACTTCGAACCAGTTCATGTTGCTGTGCATCTTCGCGGCGCGGGCGACGGCGCCCTGGATCGCGTCCTCGATGCTGGTGGGGGAGGAGCCGACGATCTCGATCTTCTGGTAGGTGTGATCGCTCATGATGAAAATGCTCCGTTCCATGGATAGTCGGGGAGTCAAGCATGATGGTGCCGCAGCCGAACTTGCAATCATCCGCTTGCAGGTGCGACAGTTTGGCATCCGCCGCTTGACGTCCGCGCCGATGCTGCTCAACCATGCCGATATGGCGGGGGCAAAATGTTGAAGACCGGAGCGGCGGCGCCGCCCATGGAACTGGCCCTGGCGCAGGCGGAAGCCGCCGCCGGGCGCGGCGAGGTTCCTGTCGGCGCCGTCATCGTGGATTCCGCTACCGGAAAGGTCCTTGCCGCGGCTGGAAACCGCACCGAGGAACTGGCCGATCCGACCGCTCACGCGGAGGTTTTGGCGATTCGCGAGGCCTGCGCCGGACGGGGGGAACCGAGGCTTCCGGACTGTGACTTATACGTGACTTTGGAGCCATGCGGAATGTGTGCTGCGGCAATCAGTTTTGCTCGGTTGCGCAGAGTGTACTTTGGGGCCTATGATGTAAAAGGCGGCGGGGTCGAACATGGGCCTCGCTTCTTCCACCAGGCGACTTGCCACCACGCTCCCGAAATCTATGGAGGGCTGGAGGAGCGTCGGGCGGCGGAGCTGCTGAAGGAGTTTTTCCGCAGGCGGCGCTAGTAACTGTAATTTTGGTTGTAGGCGCGTTTTGCTGCGGGGCATGGCACGGGTGGGAAGGCGACGGCTGACCCTTGGGGCATGGGAGACCATGACCACCTTGACGTGTCTTGTTGACAAGACGTGTTCATCGAGACTCCACGGATCGGCTTTCCCATGCGCTTCAACGCCCCGCGTCACTCCTTCCAGCAGCAAACTCCCGTCGCCGAAAAGATCAAGGCGACAGTAAAGTGGTTCGACCCGAACAAGGGTTTCGGTTTTGTCGCCCCTGAAGATGGTTCACCCGACGCATTCCTGCCCGCATCCGCCGTGACGGCGGTCGGGCACGACCGTCTGCCGGAAGGCACGACCGTCGTCGTCGATCTGGTCCAGAGCCAGAAGGGCAATCAGGTCAGCCGAATCTACGATGTGGATGTCTCGACCGCTTCCCCCCGCCCGCGTCGTGATGACGCGGCGCGTCCCGCTCCGCGCGCAGGCGCCGCTCCCCGCAGCCCCTATGGCAATGACCGTGGCGGCTACGGCGGCAACGACCGCGGTGGCTACGGCAACGATCGCGGCGGCTACGGCGGCGGCGGTTACGGCGGTGGCAACGACCGCAGCTACGGCAATGACCGTTACGGCAGCGATCGTGGCGCCAGCAGCGGCCCCTCCGAAGAGGTCGAAGGCACCGTCAAGTGGTTCAACACCACCAAGGGCTTCGGCTTCGTCGCTCCGGACAACGGCGGCAAGGACGTTTTCGTCCACGTCACCGCGGTCGAGCGTTCGGGCACCGGTCCGCTGGCCGAGAACCAGCGCGTCCGCATGAAGGTCCAGCAGGGCCAGAAGGGTCTGGAAGCCGTCAGCATCGAAGCGCTGTAAGCTTTCTGCCCATCTGCCATGGCAGACTTGTCTGCCGGCGGGTAGATCTCAGGAAAGGGTGCGGGCCTCCGGGGCCGCGCCCTTTTCCATGTCCGCATAACGGCATCCTTCGGCGGACCTGTTTATTAACTGGAAATTTATAGAAAAGTGGCCTAAAGCTCTGCGTTAGCACTCGTCCGGTTTGAGCGCTAACAAGCGCTCCCTGAAACGATTGACCGCACAGCGATTTCCAAAGGAGCCATTCATGTCGTTCAGACCATTGCATGACCGCGTCGTCGTCCGCCGCATCGAGCAGGAATCCAAGTCCAAGGGCGGGATCATCATTCCCGATACGGCCAAGGAAAAGCCGCAGGAAGGCGAAGTGATCGCCGTTGGTCCCGGTGTCCGCGATGCCCAGGGCCACCTCCACGCGCCCGACGTTAAAACCGGTGATCGCGTGATCTTCGGCAAGTGGTCGGGCAGCGAGATCAAGATCGACGGCGCCGATTTCCTGGTCATGAAGGAATCGGACATCATCGGCGTGCTCGAAACAGCCGCCGTTTAAGTAGCTTTTTTCATCAGTTATACTTCAAGGATTTAAGACATGGCCGCCAAAGACGTCAAGTTTTCCACCGACGCGCGTGACAAGTTCCTGCGCGGCGTCGATATCATCGCCAATGCCGTCAAGGTGACGCTCGGTCCCAAGGGCCGCAACGTCCTGATCGACAAGGGCTACGGCGCTCCCCGGATCACCAAGGACGGCGTCAGCGTCGCCAAGGAGATCGAGCTGTCGGACCGGTTCGAAAACCTCGGCGCGCAGCTGCTGCGTCAGGTCGCGACCAAGACCAACGACCTTGCCGGCGACGGCACCACCACGGCCACCGTTCTGGCCCAGGCGATCGTCCGGGAAGGTTCCAAGGCGGTAGCAGCCGGCCTCAACCCGCTCGACCTGAAGCGCGGCATCGACCGGGCCGTCGCGGCGGTGATCGAGAACATCAACGCCCGCTCCAAGAAGATCTCGACCAATGACGAGATCGCCCAGGTCGGCACGATCTCGGCCAACGGCGATACCCTGATCGGCGACATCATCGCCCGCGCCGTCGCCAAGGTCGGCAACGACGGTGTCATCACGGTGGAAGAGGCGAAGAGCCTGGAAACCGAACTCGACGTGGTGGAAGGTCTTCAGTTCGACCGTGGCTACCTCTCGGCCTACTTCGTGACCAATGCCGAGAAGATGGTGGTCGAACTCGAGAACCCCTACATCCTACTGCACGAGAAGAAGCTGTCTGGCCTCCAGACGCTGCTGCCGCTGCTCGAAGCCGTGGTGCAGAGCGGTCGTCCGCTGCTGATCATCGCCGAGGACATCGAAGGCGAAGCCCTGGCGACCCTGGTCGTCAACAAGCTGCGCGGCGGCCTGAAGGTCGCTGCCGTCAAGGCTCCCGGCTTCGGCGAGCGGCGCAAGG
>DASQKT010000337.1:0-2198 GCA_035630415.1 Skermanella sp. | reverse complement strand
GGCCGGCGATGCCTTGCAGTTCCTTGTTCAGGGCCTGCCTATTGGTCCGGTTCGCGTCGTTGTCTCCCCATTCGCGTGCCGCGGGGGACCCTTGCGCCCGGCCAAGCTCGACCAGCTTCGTGCGGAACGAGATGAACTCGGCCGTGCGCTGTTCGAGGCGCTGAAACTGCTCCCTCTGGCTGGCCAGGACCGATGGACGCCATTGGGAGAGCAGCGCATCCATCCGCTTCAGGTTCTCCAGCAGCGGCTTACCGAACTGCTCCACCCTTTCCTTGTTTTCAGCCATGTAAACGCCGCGCGAATCCATGACGATCGCGTTGACGAGCCCGTTCATCTTCTCGCCCAGCAAGGCGCGGGTGGATGCAGCCGTTATGGCTTCGACCTGAGTATCGTAGGTGTGCATGGCGGTAATGCCGACCGCTCCGACAAGTCCGGCTACGATCCCGAGGAAGCCCACCAGCAGATAAATCTTCGTCGAAATCCTCAATTTGTGAAGCCACTTCATAGGCTGCCCTCCATCACCTGCTTTTTTGGCGCACCGAACGCGAGATTATTGAAGCTCGATTGAATTTTTGTAGATACCGATCCGGTACGCTCGTGAAGGAAAAGTATTCGGCGAAACATTTAAGGATTTGCAAAGAGCGCAAATATCTCATTCAAAGGTTTTGTGTTTTTAGGCCTATGAAGCGGTGTTGACTCAGGCCTATATTACTTTTTGTATATGATTGTTGTTAATGCCAACGAATTTGCCAGCGAATTTGAACGCCTTCGCTTTCAAGACGAGTGACGTCGCACTCCAGTCCTCAGCCTTGGGTCCAGCAGGTCGCGAAGGCCGTCGCCCAGCAGGTTCAGTCCAAGCACCGACAGGGCGATGACCAAGCCGGGAAAAACGGCAAGGGTAGGCCGTAGCAGCATGAAGGTCTGCGCCTCGTTCAGCATCTTGCCCCAACTCGGCGCCGGCGGCTGGATACCCAGCCCCAGATAACTCAATCCCGCTTCCGCCAGGATCGCGATCGCGAAGGAGATCGTCGCCTGGACGATCAGCGTGCCTGATATGTTAGGCAGCACATGGACCAGCGTGATGGACGCCGGCCCGCGCCCAAGCGCCGCCGCCGCCCGCACGAATTCCCGCGCCGCAACCTGACGGGCGGCGCCCCGCGTGACGCGCGCGAAGACCGCGATATTGAAGATGCCGATCGCCAGGATGGCGTTGATGGCGCCCGGCCCCAGCAGCGCCGTGATCAGGATCGCCGACAGGACCGCGGGAAAGGCAAAGGTCAGGTCGGTCAGCCGTCCCACCGCCTCGTCGGTCCAGCCGCCGAACGATGCCGCCGCCAGCCCAAGCGGTACTCCCACCGCCATTCCGGTCCCCACGGCGACCGCACCCACGGCGAGGGAGTTGCGGGCGCCGACCATTATCATCGACAGGATGTCGCGCCCGAAATGGTCTGTGCCCAGCCAGTGCGCGGCGCTCGGCGGCTGAAGACGGATCGCGATCCGCATCGCGTCGGGAGGGTAGGGGGTCCACACCAGGGACACCAGCGCCATGCCGGCCAGCAGCAGCGTCAGCAGCGCTCCGGCGGTCAAGTTGACAGGCCAAGGCAGGAAGATACGCCCGCGCATCAGGAAGCCGCCTTCGGTCGCGGGTCGATTATGGCGTAAAGGATATCGACGATCAGGTTGACCGCCACGACCATGGCCGCCAGCACCATGACGGCATCCTTCACCACGATCAGGTCGCGCTGGCTGATCGCCTGGAACAGCAGACGGCCAAGTCCCGGCAGGAAGAAGACGTTCTCGACCACGATGGCCCCGCCCAGCAGGAAGGCGAACTGAAGGCCGACGATTGTCGTGATCGGGATCAGGGCATTCCGCAGCACATGCCGCCGCATCACGGCGCCACGGCTAAGGCCCTTGGCGCGGGCGGTGCGCACGTAGTCCTCGCCCAGGGTGTCCAATACCGCCGACCGCGTCACCCGCGCCAGTATGGCGGCTTCGGTCAGGCCCAGGGTGAGCGCCGGCAAAGTGAGCGACTTCAGGGCAGGGCCGACGCCGGCGGACCAGCCGGGAAAACCCCCGGCCTCGAACCAGCCGAGCCCGATCGAGAACCACAGCACCAGCAGGATGCCGAACCAGAAATTGGGAACGGCGACGCCCAACTGGCTGAACGCCATGACGCTGTAGTCGGCCGGGCGGCC
>DASQKT010000336.1:0-7897 GCA_035630415.1 Skermanella sp. | reverse complement strand
TCAAGCCGGAGGATTATTTCGAGATCGTCGCCACGGCGACCGACGAGAAGGGCAGCTTCGCGATGCGCCACGCGCCGCCGCCCAAGGACCGGATCAAGGACAAGAAGCGGGCGGAGGCGATCGCGCGGGCTGCCGAAGGCTGCAAGGGTCCGCTGGCGGTGACGGTGGAGGAAAAGCGCCAGGGGCCGCCACGCCTGTTCGACCTGCCGGCCCTGCAGAAGACCTGCGGCCAGCGCTGGGGCTGGAACGCCGACAAGACGCTATCCGTCGCCCAGGAACTCTACGACGGCGACGGCAAGAAGCTGATAACCTATCCCCGTGCCGAGGCCCGTTATCTGTCGGAGAACCAGATCGACGACGTGCCGGCGATCGTCCGGGCACTTACCGGCCTGCGGGGATTCGCCCATCTCGACATCTCCCGGCCCGTGATCCGCAAGGGCAAGTCCGGACATTTCTGCGACAAGGCGCTGGAGGGCGTGTCGCACCACGCCATCGTGCCCAACGTCAATGTCCTGAACGACCTGGAACCCCGGCTCGCCCGCCTCAGCGACGACGAGAAGCGCCTGTTTGCGCTGATTTGCCGGTCGTATCTGGCCGTCGTGATGCCCGACTACGAATACCGCCAGACGACGGTAACGATGCCGGTCCCCATGCCGGAAGGCAAGCCGGTCGAGTTCCGCACCATCGGCCGGGTGCCGATCAAGCTGGGCTGGAAAGAGGTCTATACCGGCGCCGAGCAGTCGAACCAGCCGGAGCCGGAGAACGAGCAGACCCTGCCGCCGATCAAGGACGGCGACCTCGCGGCCCTGTCCGATGCCAAGGTCGAAGCGAAACGGACCCAGCCGCCGCCGCGCTACAACGAAGGCACCCTGATCGATGCGATGCAGAATGCGTGGCGCTTCGTCGAGGACCCGGCTCTCCGCGACCGCCTGAAGGAGGCCAAGGGTATCGGCACCCCCGCTACCCGCGCCGAGGTCATCAAGGGCCTGAAACGGCAGAACATGCTGGTGGCGGAGGGCAAGCTGGTGGTGCCGACGGAGGCTGGTCTCCATCTGTTCGAACTGCTGCGGACCGCCGCCCCTGTGCTAGTCGATCCCGGAACCACGGCCGTCTGGGAAATGAAGCTGGACGAGATCGTCATCGGCAGGGCCGAGTTCCGCACCGTGATCGACGGCATCGCGACCGAAGCCGACCGCCTTATCGGCGCGCTGCGCCAGCGATCCGGCGCCAAGCTCGACCTTGGCGCCCCGACGCCGTCGCCATCGGTCAAGACCAAGGGCAGGGTGAAGACGGTGCGCAAGCCACGTGTCAAGGTGGCGGCGAAGGATGGCGAAACGCCGGAGAAGTCTCCCACGGTCAAGCGCCGCCGGTCTCCGGCGCGTCAGAAGCAGACGATGACGGCAGCCCCGGTTTCGGACGAAGCTCCAAAGACTGCCGAACCGCGTCCCGGCCGTGCGCGCGGCAATCCGCCGACCGAAAAGATGCTGAACTTCGCCAAATCCATCGCCGAGCGCCGGGGGATCGACCTATCCCCCGCTGTCGCCGGCGATTTCGACGCGTGCCGGACTTTCCTCGACCTTTACGCCAAGAATCCCTCGTGACCGGGAATCGCAAAGACCGATGGCGGCTCGCTCAGTAATTCTGTCGCTGCCGCTCGAGCGTAAAGTCGTCCAGGGGCGCCACGCCGCAGGGTTTGGACAGAGGTGTCGGCGGGGTGACCACGCCGGAGGCATTGCCGCAGGGTTGGGAGCCGGTCATCACGCCGACGCCAAGCTTGTTCGCTTCCCGTATCTGACCGCGCTGGACCATGCTGTCATAACGCTCCTGTGGCGTATCGGGCGTCATCGTGGAGGTGTTGGCGGGGACTGTAGAAACAGCGGCGACCGGCGCTCTCGCGATCAATCCGGCCTCATTGGAATGGACCAGGGGAGGCACATTCCCTTGAATAGGGATGATGTCGGGGCCGGTGCAGCCCGCCAGACATAAAGCGCCGAGGATCAGGGAAAAAGCACGCATCAGCCGACTCCGATTGTTGTTCAGCGCCATGCGCCAAGCAGACTGACCATCGTTTCGACCGCCAGACGCCGGCCTACCAGATCGACCGTCACGGGTTGCGTCACGGGCACGAAGCCGTGCTTGGTCGCGGCGTAACCGGTGGAGGTCCGTTCCGGAGGAAGCGCCAGCGTCACGACATTGGCGAGCATCCGTCCGCTCGATATCTGCTTGACGGTCACCTTGAACGCGGTGTCCACGGGGGAACGTGGATCGCGCGTCGCCAGCACTTCCATCAGAAGATCGGCCGTCCCTGCGACGCCGGCCATTTCTCCCCGCGCCTGATCGGCGCCGCCGGACTTCTTCGAGGCGTGGTCGGTGGTGCGGATCGCTAGGCTGCGATCGATGAAGTTCACCCCGGCTTCCGAGAAGGCCTGCGAGAAGGAGGCCTCGAACGCCCATTTCGACAGCTCCGCGAAGTCCGGCCGGCGGGCGGTTTCCGGTTCCGCCACGCGCGACCGGATCGTCACGTCCCGGTCCTGCCCCCAGACGATGGCACCCGGAACCGCGGCGCCCACGCCAATGTCCCGCCGCTCGATCCGCGTCTCGACGTTACCTGTCGAGGATGCGTGATCGTCCAGTTCCCGGTTCCAGAAGACAATGATGCGCGGGCTCTTCCGGGCGGCATAGGCTTGCCGGAACCGGTCCACCGTCCCGTCGTCTATCGATGCCAGACTCCCTCCCGGACCGCCCATCGGCGCCATGACCGGCGGCAGCCCCGTACGGTAGCCCTGGCTGTCGATCTGCTGCGCTCCGGCGGGAAAAGCCGCCGCCGTCAGCAACAGGATGCCCAGGAAAGCCCTTCTCACGGCGCGCTCCTCAGCTCGGTCAGGTAGGTCTGGACACGTTTGGCATCCATCGACATCTCGCTGTAATGCCCGACCGACCGGGGAGGCAGGTGGATCTTCTGCCATGCGGAGACCGGCTCGACCGGCCGCTGGCCGGCGTCGAAGAAGTTCGTCCGCCCTTCGACGACCAGCGGCCAGTCCGTGCAGTTGACCATGCGGGTCGTCACCTCGACCGTGCCCGTGGGCGTCCTTTGGGCGCCCGTATACTGGACCAGCACGCTTTCCGCCGTGAAACTGTCCGAGAAGGACACGGAGTTCAGCGGGATCGGCGTCATCGTGCCGGGCTGGACCGGCACCAGGGCCAATTCCGGTATCTGCCGCGCGGCCATGTAAGGCGCGAAGTCGCAGCCCAGCGTCTGCTGGACGGGCTGATTGCAAGCGCTTAAGGGAAGCGCCAGGGCCAGCGCAAGCAGGGCGGCGGGAAAGGGGAGGGCTGGCATGTCCACGGAGTTCACTCCTTGACCGCGAAGGGCGCGATAGTGGGGATGGCGAGTGCCGAATGGGTGCGGCCCCAGCCGATGGCGCACTGGCCTTTACGGGTGACGCGCATCTGGACGGGCTTGTTCTGGCTGTCCGCCATGGTCACGGAGACCTCGCCGGCGGGTATGCTCAGAGTCGCGAAATGCAGGTTGTCGGGCAGGTTGTCCCAGTAGCGGAGATCGGCTTCCGGGGTCGTCGCGGCGGCCGCCGCATGCGCCATCAGGCCGACAAGCAGAACGATGGCGCCAGCCGCCGCCATGTTGTTGTCGTTGTACCGGGACCCGGCGTTCATCATGCCAAGGCCGCCGCCGACGCCAATGGCCGCCGCCGTGTTCATGCCGTCCTTGAACTCCGCCTTGCCGTCCAGGATCGCCTGGACCTGACGTCCGCCTCGTGTGGAAGCCTGGAACCAGACGTCCTCGGCTAGGACCGCCGGCACCGTCTTCTCTCCCATCGTGAAGGCGGTGTGCTTGATACCGGGAGTGCCCCGGTGCGGCTCCATCTTTTCCTTGAACTCGCCACTGCTGACCTTGGTCGGGGCCGTCCCGCTTTCCGCGATCAGGAGAAGGTTGTCCTTGGGCGATGGCGCCGCCAATTCGGAGCGCAGCTTATGCGCCTCCGCGAAGGCCGAAGCGGCGGCATCCTTGCGGCCCATGCAGTGGGACGACCAGCCTTCCAGGAAAGCCAGCGACGCGAAGTCGGCGTTGAATTTTTCATCGACCGCCAGACTGTCCTGGAGCATGCCGCCCTTGAACGAAGCGCGGGCGTTCTCGTAGTCGCCTTCCGCAAGATACGCCAAGCCGCGATAGTAATAGGCCATTGCCCGCTCGTAAGGCTCGCCCTTGAAGTCCTTGGCGTTTTCCTTGACGAACTTGGAGCGCGCGGATTCCGCCTTTTCGTTGTCGGCGTAGATCGCCTCGATACGGTTCAAGGCTTCATCGAACGCTTTCCCGGCCGTTTCGATCTCACCGGCTTCGAACGCGGCGACGCCGATCCGGGTATAGTTCAGGACCGCGTTGCGGTCGCCTTCCGGCAGGACGCGCGCGTAGAGGCGCTTCAGCTTGTCCGGCTTGTCGGCAAGGAACTCCGCCTGCTGCTTGGGATCGATCTTCAGGCTGATTTCATGCTGCTGAGTCGTGCCGCACGCGGAGAGGGCAACCGTGCAGACGGTATAGGCAAGAACGTGGCGCCGGACATGCATCGGCATCTCTCCTGAACGTATTGAAGCTAAGCCGTTGAAGCTTCAAGCAGTTCAGCGGTAGACGATGTCGTCCTGCGCCGCGCGGGCGAACTCGTAGATGCCGGACCAGACGATGGTCCCACGCTCCAGGTCCACCATCTCGAAGACGATCTGGTTGTACCGCTGGACCATGCCGTTGGACGGATTGCGGCTATCCACCGACGAGATGCGGCCGCCCAAGCGGTAATCGCCGCCGGCCTGCGCCTTGGTCAGGCCGGTGGTCGCCTGATCGACGACGCCCTGGCGTTTGAGGTCGCGTTCCTGGGCGACCATTCCGGCATAGTGGCGGCCGACGAACACCATGCGCCCCTGGGCGTTGCGGTTGAGGCCGACGCGCAGGCGGTCGGTGATGGCGTTCTTGTTCAGCCGTTGTGCCGACTCGTTCTCGAAGAACTCGCCATCGACGATGATCTGCGGCGGACGCGCCGCCGAGACCAGGACCGGGGTCGCCATCATGTCGCGCATCATGCGGTCGGTCATCGAGACGATGTCCTGGCCCTCGATCCCGACGCCGGCCACCGGCCCACGGGTGCCGGGGTCCAGTTCGACCACCCGCATGCCAGAGACGTTCTCGCTCTTCGACTGGCAGCCCGCGAGCAGGGCGGAAACCGCCAGCACGGCCAGCGCCTTGGCGATGGTGCCCGGCCGGGGGGCTTCCACACGGTTGATGCGCAGCATGGAAAATCCTGTGACTAAAATGAGCTGCTTATATTTATCTTATAATTTTCTAAAGTAGTACATAAAAGGATGGGTGGAAATCAGGGAGCGCAGGCAACGCTCCGCAGTCATGCCGGGAGGATTGATGTGACAGTGGCAGCGGGTTGTGCCATAATCCGACCGTTCGCTTAACTTGGCCTGTGAGTGCCGGTGATGAACGTCAACATACCGCCTCCGCCGCCGATCGTCTCGAAACCGTACAGTTCAGCTTCGGCAGCGCCCGCCTACACGCCTCAGCCCGCGATGGCTGCGGCCTTCCAAAGCGCCGGGGTGACCCAGACGCAGACCCTTCAGGCTGCTACCGCCACCGCGCGGGCAGAGGCGCCGCGCCGGCCGACCAGCGGCACCGAAACCGGCCAAGCCGTCGACTCCAGGGCTCAAGCTCTGTCGAGCAAGTCGCAGGGTCGCGGCAAGATCGTCGATATCAAGGCATAGGCCGGGCCAGACCGGGCCTGAAGTATTCCCAGCCATATCCGGATCGGACATAAAAAACGCGGGCCGAAGCCCGCGTTTTTCCATTGGCCGTTCAGGCCCCGGCCCACGAGGACCGTCAGCCGTCGATGCCGTCCGAGGTTTCGATGATGCGGCTGACGAGGCCGTATTCCTTCGCCTCTTCGGCGGACATCCAGTAGTTCCGGTCGGTGTCCTTCTCGACCCGCTCCAGTGGCTGCCCCGTCTCACGGGCGATGATCTCGTTGATGCGGCGGCGCATCTTGATGATCTCCTTCGCCTCGATCGCGATATCCGTCGCCCGTCCGCCGGCGCCGCCCAGCGGCTGGTGGATCAGGAAACGGGTATTCGGCATGCAGAGCCGGTTTTCCTTCTTCGCGCCCAGGTAGATGTGAGCGCCGGCACTGGCGACCCAGCCGGTGCCGATCACCTTCACCTCGGGCTTGATGAAGCGGATCATGTCGTGAATGCTGTCGCCAGATTCCACGTGACCGCCCGGCGAGTTGATGAAGATCCGGATCGGGTCGTCATTCTCGACCGACAGGGCGAGGAGCTGGGCAACGGTGCTTTCAGCGACCTTCTGGTTGATTTCACCGAAGATCGTGATCGTGCGTGACTTGAACAGGTTTTGAAGAACCGTGCTGAAGGGGGCCGGGGTCGGCTTTGGCGTCTCTTCCTTCGGTTCCTCGTCCATGACCCAAAACATCAAATTCTCCTCGGACCTCACACCGCGCAAGAGCGCACGGAGCATTTCGTTCGCTTGACTTGCATAGCCGGATTTGACCGCCGGTTCAACCTGCACCCACAGGACTATGACGAGCGTCTCGCCTATCGGACGGAAGTTCGGACAGAAGATCGACGAGCGCCGGGCCGCGCCGGGCACGGGTAAGCTCGACCAGGCCCAGCTTCGACATCCCGTAGACGTTGACTCCGGACGGATCGCCGGCGGTGGCGTGGCTCAGCGCGTCGAGCACGCGTTGTCCGCCGGACTCGAAGCCCCGGCCGGACAGGTTGATGAAATCGACGATCACGATGCCGCCGATGTTGCGCAGCCGGAGCTGCCGGGCGATCTCTTCGGCGGCGTCCAGGTTGGTCGCCAGCACGTTGGGCCGCTCGCCGCCATTGACGTCGATGACGGTCAGCGCCTCCGTCCGGTCGATGACGAGGCCGGCGCCGCCGGGCAGGGGGACATGACGGCTGGTCAGCCGGGCGATCTCGCCCTCCAGGTCATAGCGCTCGAACAGCGGCTCGGGGCCGGCGTGGCGCTCGATCAGCGGAGCGATGTCGGGCGCCGTGTCGGTGGCCCAGTCCTTCAGACCGGCAAGGATGCCGGGATCGGCGACCAGGATGCGGGAGACCGCCCGGCCGCCCTGCTCGACGACCGCGCGCAGGGGTGCCGCAGGGCCGGACAGCAGCTGCAGCGGCGCCGTCGAGCCGCATTGCTGCTCGATGTTCCGCCATTTCACGGCCAGCGCCTCGGCTTCGGCCGCCAGCACCTCGGCGGACACGTTCATCGCGCCGGCGCGGACGATCCAGCCGCCGCCAAGTCCCGCCGTGATGCCGGCGATGATCTGCGTCAGTCTGCCCTTGGCGTCGCCCTGGGCGATCCGGCGGGAGATCGAGATGCCGGGCTTGAAAGGGGTCAGCACCAGGAAGCGGCCGGGCAGGGTCGCGTCCATGGTCAGGCCGGGGCCTTTGTCGCCGCCCGGCTCCGCCTTGACCTGGACCAGGACCGGCTGGCCGGTGCGCAGCAGCGTGCCGATGCGCGACGCGTCGACTCGGGCGGCCTTGCGGCTGGCCGGGGCGGCGGTGCGCAGGTCGGCGGCGTTGAGCAGGCCGGCGCTGGGGCCGCCGATATCGACGAAGGCGCCGTTGAGCGCCGTGACGATCCGGTCCACCCGCCCCAGCACGATGTCGCCGAGGCGACTCGGCCGGTCGTCGCTGTCGATGTGAAGGTCGGTGAGGCGTCCGTCCTCGACGACGGCGGCGCGCGTGAGCGGGCCGGCGCGGTCGATCAGGATTTCGATTTTGCCGGTCAACTCTACCCGTCGGCGCTGATGAAGCGGGCGCTGGAAACGAAGCCCGCGCCGTACAGCATGTTGGACACCTC
>DASQKT010000335.1:0-7864 GCA_035630415.1 Skermanella sp. | reverse complement strand
GCCCCGGAAGGCGACCTCGTGTCCGATCCCGGCGTAGAGATGGCGCGCGGCGGAGATACCGGGGCGGCAATCGGCGGGAAGCCGGGCGATGCCGTCGTCGGCGCGGCGGTAGAGGGTATCGGCGGCGCTCAGCAGGCGCAGCACGACGCTGCCGAGAGCCTCGGTGAAGGCCGGGGCGGCCAGCCAGGCGTCGGGGTCGATGCCGGCCTCCCGCAGCCAGTCGAGCGGCAGGTAGAGGCGGCCCATGCGGGCGTCCTCGCCGACGTCGCGGGCGATGTTGGAGAGCTGCATCGCGACGCCAAGGTCGCAGGCCCGCGCCACCACGTCGGGCGAGCGCTGCCCCATCAGCACCGCCATCATGGCGCCGACCGTGCCGGCGACGCGCGCCGCATAGGCCTGGAGTTCGCCAAGGTCGGCGGGCCGGCGGCCCTGGATGTCCCACTCGAAGCCCTCGAACAGGGCTTCCAGGATGCGTCTCGGGATGCCGAAGCGCTCGACCGCATCGGTGAGCGCCCTGTCAACCGGCGACGGCAGCGGACGGCCGGCGTAGATCCGCTCCAGACGGAGGCGCAGGCGGTCGAGGCGCTCGGCGGCGGAGCGGTCCCCTGGGCAGTCCACGGCGTCGTCGGCCAGCCGGCAGAAGGC
This sequence comes from Skermanella sp., assembly GCA_035630415.1. Lineage (GTDB taxonomy): Bacteria > Pseudomonadota > Alphaproteobacteria > Azospirillales > Azospirillaceae > Skermanella. Next base: position 7,219 of record DASQKT010000335.1, on the reverse strand, counting down.
GTAGAGCGCCGAGGCGGGACCGCGCACCCGTGCCGGGAGAAGCAGGGAGGCCGCGTGGAAGGTGCGCGACTCCCGCCGCAGCACCCGCCGGCACGCGGCGGTGTCGGCGGCGAGGTTGGCGGCACTATCAGCGGCGAGTTCAGCGGCGCCGGATTTCTGCTGCATCCGGCACCACCATGTCCAAAACCCGTGCGGAGGAAAGAACGCCCGGCAACCCGGCTCCCGGATGGGTGCCGGCGCCGACCAGATAAAGCCGGTCCACCTCTTCGCTCCTGTTGTGGGGACGGAACCACGCGCTTTGCGTCAGGATCGGCTCCAGGCCGAACGCAGCGCCCTTGAACGACGACAGCCGGTCCTGGAAGTCCTGCGGGGTCAGCATGCGCGACGTGACGATCTCACGGCCAAGGCCCGGCAGCAGGGTTTCGGACAGGCGGCGCTCGATCCGGCTGCGGTATTCCTCCGCCATGACGGACCAGTCGGTGCCGCTGTCCAGATGCGGCACGCAGGACAGCACGTAGAAGGCGTCGCAGCCGGCGGGGGCGAGCCCAGGATCGGTAGCGGTCGGGCGGTGGAGGTAGAGGCTGAAGTCCGGCGCCAGCACCTTGCGCTCGAAGATGTCGTGCAGCAGCTCGCGGTAGCGGGGGCCGAGCAGGATCGTGTGGTGCGCCACGTCCGGGTATTGCCGGCGGGTGCCGAAATACCAGACGAACAGGCTCATCGAGTAGCGGGCCTTCTCGATCCGCTTGTCGGTCCAGCGCCGCCGGTCTTCCGGCGCCACAAGGTGCCGGTAGGTCCAGGCGCTGTCGGCGTTGGAGACGACGACATCCGCCGCGATCTCCTCGCCGGACGCCAGCCGGACGCCGGTAGCACGCCCATCGGTGACGAGGATGCGGGCGATCTCCGCGTTGCAGCGGAGCGTGTTGCCCTGCCCCTCGATCAGGCCGACGAGACCCCGGACCAGCGACCCCGTGCCGCCCATCGCGAAATGGACGCCCCAGCGCCGTTCCAGGAAGGCGATCAGGCTGTAGATCGAGGTGGTGGCGAAGGGGTTGCCGCCGACCAGCAGCGGATGGAAGCTCAGCACGACCCGCAGCCGGGGATCAAGGACATGGCGGCAGACGAGGTCGTAGACGGAGCGATGGCCGGCCAGCCGCACCAGATCGGGCAGCACCCGCGCCATGTCGGTCCAGTTGTCGAACGGGACGTGCCCGAGCTTCTCGAACCCGATCCGGAACCGCGCTTCGCTGGCTTTCAGGAAGCTTTCGTAGCCCGCGACATCGCCATGAGAAAATCTGGCAACTTCCGCCCGCATGGCGTCTGGGTCGCCAGAGTACTCGAAGACTTCGCCGTCGTCGAAACGAATGCGGTAATAGGGCGAGACGGGGCGCAGATCGACGTCGTCGGACAGGCTGCGGCCGCAGAGTTGCCAAAGCTCTTCCAGCAGGAAGGGGGCGGTGACGATGGTCGGGCCGGCGTCGAAGGTGAAGCCGTCCTGCCGGTGGACATAGGCCCGGCCGCCGGGAGCATCCAGCTTCTCCAGCACAGTGACGCGGTAGCCCTTTGCTCCCAGCCGGACGGCAGCCGCCAGCCCGCCGAACCCGCTGCCGATGACGACGGCGTGGGGAGCGTCCGGTGAAGACCGGAGATGAAGGGAGCGCCGCGCGTCAGCGGGTGTCATGATATTCATCAATCACGAACGTAACATCAAGTTGACACTGTGCCTAGCCTATATCGGCCTATCGGATGGTTCGATCCCTAGGCCTGAAAGCCGGCCCTTCCCCTATACCGACATGCCTGAATGAACACGACCCTAAGTATGCGGGAAGTAACACGTTAGTTCCGGGACTTTTTACAAGTACCAGCCCGTCATCCAGTTATCGAGACGAAGTTTCGTCGATAGTACAGGGAGAGTGGCATGCGTAAATTGATGGCGCCATTGGCACTGATGCTTGCACTGGGACTCGTTGTCCCGACAAGCGCCAGCGCCAAGGAAGACGCCTCGCGCGCCGCAGCTCTACAACAGTTGAAGAATACTAAAAAAGCTGTTGAAGACAGCGTCGCGAAGAAGGCCGACGACAAGGACGTGTCCGGCAAGGGCAAGGACGACAAGGGTAAGGATGATAAGGGTAAGGACGATAAGGGCGGCGGCGTCGTGAACGACGACCAGATGAAGAGCTGCTACGTCTATACATCCGCCGGAAAGCAGCCGCGTCCGGATCAGCGGCATATCTCCAAAGCCGACAAGATGCGCCTGAAGTCGGACGACAAGTTGAAGCAGCTTGCGGGCATGATCTTCCATGACGATGCCGTCCGCTACCCGGAAAAGGTGGACGATCCGAAGTCGTACAATCCCCGCTACAACCTGTACAGCAAAGATGACCGCCTGGGCCGGAAGGCCTGCGTCCTCTTCTAATCTCACTCGACAGTTTCCGTTATCAGCCGATGCCTGGGTCCTTTAGGGGGGACTTCCACAATGCATGTCATGCGCTCAGTTATATACACCTCCGCACTGCTCTCCACCGCGATGGTCACGGTCTCTCTGCCGGCACAGGCCCAGACAAGGCCACAGACACCTGTCGAATTCGAAGGCCCGATCCAGTCGATCGTGCAGAGCGGCGATGCCGTCAAACTGAAGGTCAACGGGATCGAAGTCCTCATTCCTAACGGCCTCATCACAGGCGGCGGCAGCGACGGGGTCCATACGCCGACGGCCAGATTGACTTCCATAGCGGACATTGTCAGCACGACACCCTTCGCGGGCCGTCCCGGTACCTCTGGGTTCGTCGGCGGCACGGCGATCGTCGTCGGCACATCGGGCGACGGCGGAGTGACTGCGACAGACGTCTTCATGGAGCCCGCCGAGAACGTCATCCTGGGTGCCGTGACCGCCAATTCACCGGGCGACTTCCGGGTGGAAGGCGTCAAAGTCTACCTGCTGGCTCCTTCCAGCACGAAGCCGTCATATCCCCTTGGCATCACCTTCGACCCGCGCTTGCCCGGCCTGCCGATGAAGAATGAGCTGGGCTTCGCGATCGACCCGAGCAAGGTGCCGCTCTATGCCGATGCAGCCCTCGAAGGCTATTTCGGCAAGGACATGAATGGAGAAGGCGACGCCTTCTACGCCTTCAGCATCGACAGCGTCTCCGATGTCGAAGACCCCAGCCCGACGGTCAGCATCCTACGCGCCCAGTGCCGGGTCCGTTCGACGACTCAGGTCGAGTGGGAAATCCGGGGCGGCGTCTATCCCTGGGCACAGGGAGCCGTCATCGGCGTCTATCCGCCCACCGCCGCATTCAATGGCGCCGCCGCTTACGTCACGAACTTCGTGGTCCCACAGGATACCGTCGACCCAAAGGCCGGCGCCTTCCGCTACACCGGCAAGCCCAACGCCACCGGCGGCTGCCCGCCGAGCGTGGTGGTGAAGTACAACGGCGCGCCGGATGCGGTCGCCAACGTCGAAGTGCGGTAAGCCGGGACTTCTGCGAACGTCATGGAAGCGGGGCTGGCAACGGCCCCGCTTTTTCATGCGGCGACGTGCTGCGATTGACCTTCAGGCTTATCCGCACCATCCTGCCCTTATCCGAGGATTGGAGGGCATGGGCGGAATGACCGGGCTCAAGCTGGAGTTCAACAGGACGTGGAGCGTCCCCAGGGACAAGGTCCCCGACGACGCCGCGATAGCGGCGGTTCTGGCGCGCCCTACCTATAACGACATGATGGTGATCTGCTGGACCTTCGGCATCGGTCGGGTGCGCGCCATCCTTGAGGAGATGCAGGAAACCGGCGATATCGGCCGCTTCGCCGCGGCGATTTCAGGGCGGATGGTCAACAATATCGAGAAAGGCTTCGCCCTTGCGCATCGACGCGCTGCCGCCGGCAACGAGACGGATTCTTGAGGCTTGCTCTGGGATCGAAGAGTGCGGCGCGTTCATCCTGATCGGGGGGACGGCACTTGCCCTTGTCCATGGACATCGGCTGAGCGAGGACTTGGACTTCGCCTGCCCCGGCGCTCACCTTGATCGGATTGTCATAGGCAAGATCCTTGGCGGTCTCAGGCATGCCGGATTCGATCCGCGATTGATGCCGAACGAGGATGCTCGTCAGGAAGCGGAAATCGGCGGCCTGGACCTGGACGATTTTCAGCAGGATTGGGAGGCGGACGGAACGAAAATCACCTTCGTCGCTCTCGCGGCGGTCGATCCGACGGGCACACTCAAGGACGCACCTGCGATTCCCTTTGGTACGATCCGGGTTGCCGATCCCAGCGCCGTCTTTTCTTTGAAAGCTCTTGCGCTGACTGACCGGACGCGCAGCCGGGACCTGTTCGATGTCTGGTTCTTCCTGACCCGCCTTGGCTATTCGATGGAGCAATTCGCCGCCGAAGTCGCGCGGATGAAAAGGAACTATCCGTTCGAAAGCGTGAAGAGTCGCCTTGTCAGCCCGGTCATCCCTAAATTCGACCCAGGCTTTCAGCCGCTGATCGACGGCCCCAGGACCGTCGATGAACTGGTGGACGAACTCCGCGCGATCGTCGATGCCTACGAGATTCGTGAAGCTACCCGCTTCGCCGCGCGGCAGTTGACCGAAGCTCCCGGCAAGCCGGCGGGTTGATCAGGGCTTATCGAGAAAACGCCGATAGCTGGCGGCGAACTCGTCCGGCCATTCGAAGTGGACCAGCGCTCCGGCGTCGAACGGCTGCACCGTCCAGTTCGGCCGTTTGGCAACCAGATCGACGCCGCTGAAGTCCTTGAAGTCGCCGCGCGTGCCGTGGGGCATCCAGACGGGCTGGGTCAGGCGTTCGTAGAGGTCGCGGATGTCGCTGCTGAACAGGCGGCCGGACAGGAAGGCGAAGGGGGCGTGCTCGGCGCCGGGCTGGTGGGTCGTGATGTGGTCGTACTCGACCATCTGGTCGTCGATCTGCTTGGAGCCCCAGGTGCGTTCCAGGAAATAGCGGATGCTTCGCTTGCTGGTCAGCAGGCTGTAAAGTCCATGGCCCCATAGCGGGAAGCTGAGAACCTTATGAAGACCCGGCATCTCGCGCGACACTTTCTTGCGCAAGCCGCCATGGGCACGGGTCGAGCCTTTGCTGAAACCGGTCGGGGTCACGAAGGCCAGCGTCCGCAGGCGCTCCGGCTTTTCCACGGCGGCGCGGGCCAGGAATTCCGACGACAGCGACAGGGCCAGCGCATCGACGGGCTGGGGGCCGGTCTCGCGCTCGATCAGGTCCAGCATGTCGTGGACGGCGTCGGTGAACAGGCGGATGTCGTAGCTGCGGTCGGAGCGGTCGGAATGACCGTAGCCCGGCAGTTCGACCGAGTAGACGCGGCGGAAGGTCCGCAGGTGGTCGTAGACCGGCTTCACTTCATAGGCGGAGGCGGCCGCGTTGATGCTGTGGATCAGCAGCAGAGGCGGACCGTCGCCGCCGACATAGTAGGCCAGCCGTCCGGCGCGGCCCGTCGTCTCATAAAGGTCGGCGTCGAGCGCCCGTGGCAGGGTTGGTGGCCGGCTCATGTATGATATCCGCTGTCGTGCCGCATTCCGGAACCCATCGCCTGTTTCATCCCCGGTCAACACGGATGACAGGCTTTAGGGTGCATCGGCAAGGGCCAGTTGCTCGACGAGGCGGGATATCAGGTCCGGGCGCTCCTCGTGGGCTAGATGGCCGAGGCCGGGGAGGACTTCGACCGTCGCAGAAGGGACGAGATCCCGGACACAGGCGGCCTGTTCCGGCGGGACGGCGCTGTCCTTCGCTCCCGCCACCAGAACGAGGCGGGGTTCGAGGCGGCGGAGGTCGCGGACCAGCGGATGCAGGTCCCAGTTCGCCATCATGCCGAGCGCGGCGGAGACGTGGCCGGGGCAGCGGATCAGCCGGCCGTAGAGGTCTATCGCCGCCTTGTCCGGAACCGAGCCGGTGTTCCGGATCAGCCGCTCGACCGCGCGGGAGTCGGCGGTCCAGGAAAAGACGCGCGGCGCCAGCGGGTTGATGACCAGGAGTTTCGCCAGTGGCATGAAGAGGTGGCCGGGGACTCCCCGGAACGGCAGGAAGGCGCCGTTCAGCGACACCAGCGTTTGCGGCTCGATCAGCCGGTCGATGCACATGCGGGCGAGGATCGCAGCGCCGGCGGAATGGCCGACCGCGATCGTGGGAGAGAATTCGAGCTTGGCGAGCAATCCACCAAGCGCCTGCGCCATTCCAGGCAGGGACAGGCGATGCCCCGGCAGCGGATCGGTGAAGCCGTGGCCCGGCAAGTCGGGCGCCAGGATCGTGAAGTGCCGGGCGAGCAGCGGGGCGAGGCCACGCCAGGAATGGGTGGCCGCTCCGGTGCCGTGGATCAGGAGAAGCGTTGGCCCCTGCCCCATCCGCTGGACGTGCCAGCGCAAACCGGCGGCCTGGACGAAGCTGCTGGCTTCGCGATTAGGCCAAGCGCGGCCCTCGACCTCCCAGCGCGGTCGCCTCATGGATGGAGTGAGGGGGCCTGCGCCGCCCGGATGGATCGGGAGATCGCGCCGGCATCCGCCCTCGGCAGCGGCAGATAGGGTGCGGCCATCGCATCGGCGAGACGGCGAGCCGCTGGCTCGGGACGGGCGGAGGTATCGATCACCAGCGCCTTGAAGCTGGCGCCGCGGACGCTCCGGGCGGCGTCGAGGGCGTCGGCTTCGGCGGCGGCTCGGCCGGCTGTCCCGCCGCGCGCGATGTTGGCGCGTCCATCGGTCAGAATGACCAGCGCCGGCGTTCCGCCCCGGCGGCGGATAGCGTCGGCGAGGGCGGCCGCTGCGTCGATCCCGGCGGCAAGCGGCGTGCCTCCGCCGCCCGGCAAGCCGGCGAGGCTGCGCTTGGCGCGGACCAGCGAGCGGGTCGGCGGCAGCAGAAGTTCGGCATCCTTGCCCCGGAAGGCCAGCAAGGCGACCTCGTCGCGGCGCACGTAGCAGTCGGCCAGCAGCAGTTCGACGGCTCCCTTCGCTTCGGCCAGCCGCTCGGAGGCGGCGGAGCCCGATGCATCCACCACGAAGATCGTTGTCGTCCGGACGCGCTGTTTCAAGCGGGTGATGCGGAAATCGTCGCGCATGATCCGGATGCGGGAGGGGTCGGCATCGTCGCCCCGCCGGCGGATTTTCTGCCAGGGGGCCGCCGCGCGTAAGGTCTCGATCAGGTTGAGGCGCAAGCCGGGGCCGGGATTGGCACGGCGGACCCCGGCGGGGCGGCCATGGGTTTTGGCGG
>DASQKT010000334.1:0-25823 GCA_035630415.1 Skermanella sp. | reverse complement strand
CGACCGAGAAGGCAACGACCGGGATGTCGGTCGCCTTGATGCCCTGGTTTGCCAGTTCCTTATAGAACGGCACGTTGGCGTCGCCGTTGATGGTGGAGACGACGGCGGTCTTCTTGCCGGCGGATGCGAACTTCTTGATATCGGCGACGATGGTCTGCCAGTCGGAATGGCCGAACGGCGTGTAGTTGATCAGGATGTCGTCCTTGGGCACGCCCTTGGAGATCAGGTAGGCTTCCAGGATCTTGTTGGTCGTGCGCGGATAGACGTAGTCGGTGCCGGCCAGCACCCAGCGCTTGACCGATCCGCCTTCCGGACCCATCAGGTATTCGACCGCCGGGATCGCCTGCTGGTTGGGAGCGGCGCCGGTATAGAAGACGTTGCGGGAAGATTCCTCGCCTTCGTACTGCACGGGATAGAACAGCAGGTTGTTGGTCTCTTCGAAGACGGGCAGGACCGACTTGCGGCTGACCGAGGTCCAGCAGCCGAATACCGCCACGACCTTATCCTTCTGGACCAGTTCCCGCGCCTTTTCGGCGAACAGCGGCCAGTTGGACGCGGGATCGACCACAACAGCCTCGACCGGCCGGCCGAGCAGGCCGCCCTTCTTGTTGAGGTCGTCCACCATCATCATGATGGTGTCCTTCAGCGTCGTCTCGCTGATCGCCATGGTGCCGGAGAGCGAGTGAAGCACCCCGATCTTGATCGGGTCGGCTGCCTGTGCGGCGCCGGCCAGCAACGCTGAAACGGCCACCGCGCAACCCATCGCGGCGGCTCTGATCCTGCCACTAAAAAGTCCCATGCTCTCAGCCTCTTGGTTTTTTAGTTAGTTCCAAGATGCTGAGAGCAAATTTGGGGCCAGTGCATACGAAGGCGGGCAGTGGCGCATAGCCTTGATGCTCGCACCATCATTCCGGATTGAGGCCTGAATGATGAGCCTAATTTTTGTGCATCAGACCATATTTAAATCATCAGACCCAAAGTCGTATGCAAATTGGCGTATATTGTTTCGTTATGCGTTCGCAGGCGAACTGGAGATGTCCTGTACCGTCTGTCCGACGATATCGTCGTCGCCGGTCTTGGCAGCCAGATCGCCGAGCGAGACGATACCGACCAGCCGCTTGTCGCTGTTCAGCACCGCAAGACGGCGGATGTCGTTGTTGGCCATCAACTCGGCGGCTTCGCTGCTATCCTGGTCCTCGAAGCAGTAGACCACGCCCTCGCCCATTGCTTCGCGAACGCGCACCACTTTAGGATCATGGCCCTCGGCCACGGCGCGGATCGTAATGTCACGATCGGTCAGGGTGCCGACCAGCCGGTCATCCTCGCCCACCGGTAGGAAGCCGGTATCGGCGTCACGCATCTTCTGTGCGGCGTCGCGCAGCAGGGTATCGGGATGGACGAGTTCGACGTCCGTGGTCATGATGTCCCGGATCTTCATCGTCACCTCCATTGATATCGGGTATCTCGGGTGGTGTCGCTCCACCTTGCGCGCTCCCAACCGGACGCCCCGCCCGATAGTTCCCAGGAACTTTCATCCCACCATTCCGTTGCTGGTGTGACGGTCCAGGTCTGCACTTTCGATCGGACGGACTAATCGCGGCGCCTGAACCGCTTAAAACAAAGTCCGCAACCCGAGTGACCCCGTCGTTGCCTCAGTTCCAATCATGGAGGGGGTTGCGCATGCACCACTGGTTATTGTGGAGCCGATTTGTCGCTTTGAACATGGTCGGCGTCGCCGGACTTTTCCTCGTGTGGGTAAACGGTTGGGTAAACAGGATACTGGTCGCCGACAGCAGCGGCATCAGCGTCCTGATCTTCGCGATCTTCATCGTTGGCCTGATCGCCAGCGGCTGGCGCATCAACAAGGTCACCCAGGAATTGGACAACCTGCGGAACGGCAAGGGTCCGCTCGACGAGGGCGGCCGGCTGGCGGCCTATCGCCGTGCCCTGGAGACCGGTGGAAGCAGCGCCACCCGCGCGCTGGAACTGCGGCTGTTCTCCCGGATCGCCTTCATCCGGCATCTGGCCAACGTGCTGGTTCTGCTGGGACTTGTCGGCACCGTCGTGGGGTTCATCGTGGCGCTGGCGAACGTCAACGCCCAGACCGCCAGCGACGTCAATGCAATCGGCGGCATCGTGGGATCGCTGATCGAAGGCATGGGCATAGCGCTCTATACGACCCTGGTCGGCTCGGTGCTCAACCTGTGGCTCGCGGCCAACTATCAGCTTCTTGCCACCGGGACGGCCAACTTGGCCGCCGCACTGATCGACGCCGGCCATGCATGACCCATGGGACAGTGGCGACGATAGCGGAACGGTCTTCCGGGATGTGATCCTGCTGGCACTGGCCGGCTTCGTCTTCATCACGGTGCTGCTGCTGCCGCATATCAACCCGAAAGCCAAGCAGGGGGAGGGCTCGACCGACCCTCCCGGCAACGTGATCGCGGAGATGCGCTGGGACGACAAGCTGCGTACCGACGTGGATCTTTGGGTGCAGGCGCCCGGCGACGTGCCGGTCGGGTACTCCAACAAAAGCGGCCTGATCTTCAACCTCCTGCGCGACGATCTCGGCAGTCACGCCGATCCGACCGATGTCAATTTCGAGACATCCTTCAGCCGCGGCATTCCTCCTGGCGAATACACGGTTAACGTCCATCTGTTCCGGAACCTCGAAAACACTTACCCTATCAATGTGCGGGTCGTGGTTCGGGTGAAGACCGATAACGAGGCGGGAGCCCGGCCGATCGCGGCGACCACGGTCAGGCTTGACCGCGAAGGGCAGGAACTGACCGCCTTCCGGTTCCGTTTGACCGAAAAGGGCGAACTCGTGCCGAACAGTATGAACAGCGTGTTCAAACCGCTGCGATCGGCAAAGACTTACTAAAATTGCCGTCGTTCAAGAAAAGTCACTACTGACACAAACTCATGGGGCATTCGTTGAGACGCTGAACCGACACTCGACCTCGTCAGGAACCCGCCATGGAAAACTTGACTTATCTGTTCATCTTCGTCGCGTCCGTCAGTCTGATGCTTGTTCTGGTGGCCTTGCGCTGGACCCATTCCCGCCTTGCCAGAGCGTTGATCCTGGCGCTTTTCGCCTTGCTGCTGCCGGCTGCCTATGCCGCTCCCGCTTCGTTGCTGGGACGCGCCAAGCCCGTCAGCCTGGAATGGCTCGGCGCCCATGTGCAGGAGGCCTCGATCCTGAGCGCGTCCTATGTCGAGGGTGAAGCGATCTACCTGACCCTTCAATGGGGGCAGGTCCCCAACCTCTACCGCATCCCCTGGGACCGCAATACTGCCGAGCAGCTTCAGCAGGCGATGCGCGATGCCCAGCGCGACGGCAGCACGGCCATGATGCGCCTGCCGTTCGAGCCGAGCTGGGACCGGAGCGAGCCGCGCTTCTATGCGCTGCCACAGCCGAAGATGCCTGACAAGCCGGCGCCGGACGGAAACGGGATCGAGTATAAGCGGCCAGGACAGGCGGCCTGAGGGTTTTCGCCCCGAATATTTCCAGGTACCGGAGAACCGGGCGAGTCAAAAGTCCGGGCGAGTCAAAAGTATAGGGTCGTTCAGCCGTATGGGCATATTCCGGTGCTGCTCCCGACGATGATGCGTGTTAGGCTAAATCGGGTAGGATCGGCAACAAAGATAGTTTCGCGGATATGCAAACGGATAACGAGGGCGTGGTAAAGACCGGCTCGGCTTGCCACAATTCCCTCACCGGCTTTGTCGAGCTGGCTGCGCAGGTCGCCAATGCGCAAGGAGCGGTACTTTGGATTGCCGGCACCGATTGCGCCGGGATCGCGGCTGCGACGGGATTTGGCATGGACCTGTCGGACGAGGGTTTCGAGGTCTTGGGACGCTCCGTCGCCGACTTGGACGGGTTGCTGAATGTGTCCGCTCCGGATGATCGGGCTTTTTGTGATCAGGTGGTGGGCCGCGAGTTGGCCGGGCAGGAGATCGTGGCCGGCCTGCCTGTGACCGATCCGGACGGTGAGAGGCTGGGCAGCCTTTGGGTGCTTGGCCGGCGCGAACAGGGCAGGCGGGATGCCGATGCGCTGGAAAGTCTCGGGCGCATCGCTGGTCTGATCGGGGCCGACTTTGCAAACCGCATGGCTGCCGATGGGCAATTGGCGGCCGCGCGCGCCGAAGCGGAGCGGGCGACGCGGTCGAAGTCGCGGTTCCTGTCGGCGGCGAACCACGACCTGCGCCAACCCTTCCAGGCCATTCACCTGTTCCTCCACCTGTTGCAGTCCAAGGTCAGCGACCCGGCGCAACAGTCGCTGGTGACCCGCATCCAGGAAGCGGTCCAGTCCGGCGAAACGCTGCTGACATCCCTGCTGGAATTGTCCACGCTGGAAGCGGGCAGTGTCCGTCCGGCGGTGACGCAGGTTCCGGTCAACGAGGTCCTGGAAAAACTGATCCGAGAATTCGATGCGCCCGCCCTCGCCAAGGGGCTGCGCCTGCGCTTCATGCCGTGCGCCGCTGCCGTCACGACCGATCCGGCGCTGCTGGAACGCATGCTGCGCCACCTGATCGGCAACGCGGTCCGGTTCACCGCCAAGGGCAGCGTGATGGTCGGTTGCAGGCGGCGTGGCAATAGGGTCAGGGTCGAGATCTGGGATACCGGCTACGGCATTCCCGAAGACCGGCAGGCCGCCATCTTCGAGGAGTTCACCCAGATTCCGGGGCCGGGGTCGCGCGACCGGGGCCGTGGCCTGGGCCTGGGTCTCGCCATCGTCGAGCGGATCGCCAACCTGCTGGGTCATTCGGTCGAAGTACGGTCGGTGCCGGGCAAGGGATCGGTCTTTTCCGTGATGTTGCCAGCACACCGGGAAGTTCCGGAAGCCGAAAGCCTCTCCACGGCGCCGGTCTCCGTCCTCGTGATCGAGGACGATCCGGTCCAGCTCATGGCGATCCGGTCCGTCCTGGAAAGCTGGGATTGCCGCGTGCTGAGTGCCCCCAGCGGGGTGCGAGCCCTGGCCTCGCTTGGCATCAAGGGTCAACCAGCACCCGATCTGGTGATGGTGGAACTCCGGCTGAGTGGCGGGCACAACGGCCTTTTGACACTGTCGGATATCCGGCGGCAGCTTGGACGGGAGGTGCCTGCGATCCTGATGACGTCCGACAGCGCCCGTGAACGTACGAAGGAATTGACGGGAGTCGATGTGTCCGTGCTGGTCAAGCCGTTCGGCCCGGAGCACCTGCGGAACGCGATGGAAGCGATGCTGGCGCGGCCGATCGGGGCAAGACGGTAAATTACTATTTGAAACTATCGCAGGACATTGACAGTTAAGCTCCCGTTAAGGTTATTCTACCGCTTGTGGCGTTTCGGCGCGTCTTAATGATGGCCAAAAGAGCTGACAAGAAAAGACCCTTACAGGAGGCTTATAATGCATCATGCACTGCGCGGGGCTGCTTTCGGGCTGACTATCGCAGCGGGCTTCGCTTCACCGCTCGCGGCCAAGACACTCGTTTATTGCTCCGAAGGCAGCCCGGAGGGTTTCAATCCTGCGTTTTTTACCGCAGGAACGACTTTTGATGCCACGTCCCGGCAGGTATTCGACAAGCTGGTCCAGTTCGAACGCGGCACGACCAAGATCGTGCCGGGCCTGGCCGAGTCCTGGAGCGTGTCGGAGGAAGGTCTGGAATACACCTTCAAGCTGCGCAAGGGCGTCAAGTTCCACACCTCGAAGACCTTCAAGCCGACCCGTGATTTCAACGCTCAGGACATCATCTTCACGTTCGAGCGCCAGTGGAAGAGCGACAACCCGTACCACACCGTTTCCGGCGGCGCGTACGAGTACTTCAACAGCATGGACATGCCCAAGCTGCTGAAGAACATCGAGGCGGTCGACGATTATACCGTCAAGATCACCCTGAACGAGCCGGAAGCGCCCTTCCTCGCCAACCTCGCGATGGATTTCATGTCGGTCCAGTCGGCCGAGTACGCCGACCAGATGGCAAAGGCCGGCACGCAGACCAAGGTGGACCAGGAGCCGATCGGGACGGGACCGTTCCAGTTCGTCGGCTACCAGAAGGACGCCGTAATCCGCTACCGAGCGAACGAAGCCTATTGGGGCGGCAAGGCCGCGATCGATACCCTCGTCTTCTCGATCACGCCGGATGCTTCGGTCCGCTACGCCAAGCTGAAGGCGGGCGAGTGCCACGTGATGGCCTACCCGAACCCGGCCGATCTGGCGGCGATGAAGACCGACTCCTCGATCAACCTGATGTCGCAGGAAGGCCTGAACGTCGGCTACCTCGCCTTCAACACCGAGAAAGCCCCATTCACCGACGTCAAGGTCCGTCAGGCCTTGAGCATGGCGGTCAACCGGGACGCTATCATCGAGGCGGTCTATCAAGGCGCCGGCAAGAAGGCCAAGAACCCGATCCCGCCGACCATCTGGTCGTATAACGACAAGGTCGAGGACACCAAATACGATCCGGAAGCGGCCCGCAAGCTGCTGGCGGATGCCGGTTTCCCGAACGGGTTCGAGACCGACCTGTGGGCGATGCCGGTCCAGCGTCCCTACAACCCCAACGCCCGCCGCATGGCCGAGATGGTCCAGGCCGACTGGGCCAAGATCGGCGTGAAGGTGAAGATCGTCAGCTACGAATGGGGCGAGTACCTGCGCCGCACCAAGGACGGCGAGCACCAGACCATGCTGATGGGCTGGACGGGCGACAACGGCGATCCGGATAACTTCCTGTACGTCCTGCTCGGCTGCGAAGCCGTCGGCAGCGCCAACCGCGCCCGCTTCTGCTACCAGCCGTTCAACGACCTGCTGATCAAGGCGAAGCGGACGCCTGACGTGGCCCAGCGGACCAAGTTCTACGAGGAGGCGCAGGTCGTCTTCAAGGAACAGGCGCCCTGGCTGACGGTGGCTCACTCTGTCGTCTACGAGCCGATCCGGAAAGAGGTCAAGAACTACAAGATCGACCCGTTCGGCGGTCATATCTTCTACGGCGTGGACATCAACTAGCAGCAACTAGCAGCGTTCAAGAGATGTTGTTGGGCCACGGCCCAACCTACGGGCCTCCGCTTTGTAGGTTGGGCCGTGGCCCAACAACTTGACGCCCCGGCTTTTCCGTAACCTAAAAGCTGACCATGTTCCGTTTTTTCCTGACCCGGTTCAGCCTGATCATTCCGACGTTCATCGGCGTGACACTGCTGACCTTCGCGCTGATCCGGCTGGTCCCCGGCGACCCGGTCGAACTGATGGCCGGCGAGCGCGGTATTTCGCCGGAACGCCATGCAGAGTTGCGGGCCGCCATGGGGCTGGATAAGCCCCTGCTGGTCCAGTACGGCGACTACATCGTCAACGTGGTCCAAGGCGATCTCGGCAACTCCGTCGTGACCAGGACCCCGGTGCTGGACGAGTTCATGACGCTGTTCCCGGCCACGATCGAACTGTCGGTCTGCGCGATCCTGTTCGCCATGATCGTGGGTTTGCCGCTCGGCATCCTGGCTGCGGTCAAGCGCGGCTCGATCTTCGACCACAGCCTGATGGGCATCAGCCTGACCGGCTATTCGATGCCGATCTTCTGGTGGGCGCTGCTGCTGATCCTGCTGTTCTCGGTCAATCTTGGATGGACGCCGGTCTCGGGTCGCATCTCCGTCATGTACTGGGTCGAGCCGGTCACCAACTTCATGCTGATCGACGCCCTGCTGTCGGACGAGGAGGGCGCCTTCAGCTCGGCGCTTTCGCACCTGATCCTGCCCGCCGTCGTGCTGGGCACCGTCCCACTCGCCGTAATCGCGCGGATGACGCGCTCGTCGATGCTGGAAGTGCTGGGCGAGGACTATATCCGTACGGCCCGCGCCAAGGGGCTGGCTCCCATCCGGGTCGTGGCCCAGCACGCGCTACGCAACGCGCTGATCCCGGTCGTCACCGTCATCGGCCTTCAGGTCGGCGTCCTATTCGCCGGAGCCATCCTGACCGAGACCATTTTCGCGTGGCCGGGCATCGGCAAGTGGCTGATCGAATCCGTCGCCCGCCGCGACTATCCCGTGCTTCAGGGCGGCGTCCTGCTGGTCGCCGCCGTCATCATGATCGTCAACCTGCTGGTCGATCTGACCTATGGCGTTCTCAATCCGCGCATCCGCCATGGGGGGCATTGACCATGACCGTAGAATCCCAGATCGACGCCACCGCCCAGGGACCGCTCCCCACAGCCCGGCCGCCCTCCGCCTTCGGTGAGTTCTGGCACTACTTCGCCCAGAACAAGGGCGCCGTCGCCGGGTTGGTGGTGATCCTGATCGTCACCTTCGCGGCTGTTTTCGCCGACCTGATAGCACCCTATTCGCCGAACGAGCAGTTCCGCGACGCGATCCTTCAGCCGCCGTTCTGGGCGGAAGGCGGCTCGTTCCAGTACCTGATGGGCACCGACGACGTCGGCCGGGACATCCTGTCCCGGATCATCCATGGCGCCCGCCTGTCGCTTCTGATCGGCGCCATCGTCGTGGCCCTGTCGCTGGCGGTCGGCGTCGTCCTGGGGCTGATCGCGGGCTTCGCGCGCGGCGTCACCGACGTGCTGATCATGCGCCTGTGCGACATCATGCTGGCGCTGCCGTCCCTGCTGCTCGCCATCGTCATCGTCGCCGTCCTGGGGCCGAGCCTGACCAATGCGATGATCGCGATCTCGCTGGTCGTGCTGCCGCACTACACCCGCCTGACCCGCGCCGCCGTCATCACCGAACTGTCCAAGGACTACGTGGTCGCCAGCAAGGTCAGTGGGGCCGGCGTGCTGCGCCTGATGTTCATAACGGTGTTGCCCAACTGCACGGCGCCGCTGATCGTGCAGGCGACGCTGGGCTTCTCCACCGCGATCCTGGACGCGGCGGCGCTGGGCTTCCTCGGCCTCGGCGCCCAGCCGCCGACGCCGGAATGGGGCACCATGCTGGCGTCGGCGCGGGAATTCGTCAGCCGGGCGTGGTGGGTCGTGACTTTCCCCGGTCTTGCGATCCTGATCACGGTGCTGGCCTTCAACCTGCTGGGCGACGGGCTGCGCGACGCGCTGGACCCCAAGCTGAAGCGATAAGTTCGTTCAACGGAACCCGATACCTGATGAAGGGCTGTCATGCCTTTGCTTGATATCCGCAACCTTTCCGTCGAGTTCTCGACCCGCGCCGGCAAGTTCCGCGCGGTCGATGGGATCGACCTGACGGTGGACGAGGGCGAAGTCCTCGGCATCGTCGGCGAGTCCGGCTCCGGGAAGAGCGTGACCTCGCTGGCCGTCATGGGCCTGATCGCCAACAACGGCCGCGTCGTCGCCGACAAGATGGAGTTCGACGGGCGGGACCTGCGCACCCTGACCGAGCGGCAGCGCCGCAATCTGACCGGCAAGGACGTGGCCATGGTGTTCCAGGAACCCATGACCAGCCTCAACCCGTGCTTCACCATCGGCTTCCAGATCATGGAAAGCCTGAAGGTCCATGAAAAGCTGGGCCGGTCCGAGCGCCGCCGCCGCGCGATCGAACTGCTCGAGAAAGTCGGCATCCCGGCGCCCGAAAGCCGGCTGTCGTCGTTCCCGCACCAGCTATCCGGCGGCATGAACCAGCGCGTCATGATCGCCATGGCGATCTCCTGCAACCCGCGCCTGCTGATCGCCGACGAGCCGACGACCGCGCTCGACGTGACGATCCAGAAGCAGATCCTCGACCTTCTGCTCGACCTTCAGAAGGAGCGCGGGATGGCGCTGATCCTGATCACCCACGACATGGGCGTGGTGGCGGAAACCGCCCGCCGCGTCTCCGTCATGTACGCGGGGCAGGTGGTGGAGACGCGCTCCGCCCGCGACCTGTTCACCCATCCGCAGCATCCCTATACCGGAGCGCTGCTCGATGCGTTGCCGGAGCGGGCGCTGGGCAAGCGCCGCCTGCCGACCATCCCCGGCGTGGTTCCCGGCATATCGGACCGTCCGAACGGCTGCCTGTTCAATCCGCGCTGCCGGTTCGCCCAGGACAAGTGCCGCCGCGAGGGCGTGCCGCTGTTCCCCGACGAGAGCGGGGCCGCGCGCTGCTTCTATCCGTTGCAGGTGACAGGAGGAGTTGCAGCATGACCGCGGCACCCAAAACGACGACTGCTCCGTCCGCCCGCGTTCAGCGCGAAACCGTGCTGGACGCCGTCGATTTGAAGAAGCACTACCGGCTGAAGCGCGGGCTGTTCCGCGCCGATGCGACCGTCAAGGCGGTAGACGGCGTCTCCTTCGTGCTCCAGACCGGCAGGACGCTGGCGGTGGTCGGCGAGTCCGGCTGCGGCAAGTCGACGCTCGCCCGCATGGTGACGCTGATCGATCCGCCGACTTCCGGCGAACTCAGGTTCGACGGCAAGGACATGACGGTAGGCAGCCGCGAGGAAGCGCGTACGCTCCGCCGCAAGGTCCAGATGGTCTTCCAGAACCCCTACGGGTCGCTGAACCCGCGCAAGCGTATCGGCACGATTCTGGAAGAGCCGCTGGTCATCAACACCAAGCTCAGCCGCGCCGAACGGCGCGAGCGCGCCATCGAAATGATGGGGAAGGTCGGCTTGCGCCCGGACCAGTACGAGCGCTATCCCCACATGTTCTCCGGCGGCCAGCGCCAGCGCATCGCCATCGCGCGCGCCCTGATGCTGAATCCGCGCGTCGTGGTCGCGGACGAACCGGTCTCGGCCCTGGACGTCTCGATCCAGGCCCAGGTGCTGAACCTGATGATGGACCTCCAGGAGGAATTCGACCTCGCCTACCTGTTCATCAGCCATGATCTCAGCGTCGTCCGCCACATCGCCGACGACGTCATGGTGATGTATCTGGGCCGGCCGGTCGAGCACGGGCCGAAGGAAACCATCTTCGCCCATCCGCGCCATCCCTATACGCGGGCGCTGATGGCGGCGACGCCGCGCGTCAATCCTGCCCTGCGCCAGGACGCATCGCCGCCGCGCGGCGAGCTGCCGTCGCCGCTCAACCCGCCGTCGGGCTGCCACTACCACAAGCGCTGCCCGCACATGACGGACCGTTGCGCCGTGGAAGTGCCGCCGCTCCGCGAGGTGGATGGCAGGCGGGTCGCCTGCCATTATGCCGAGCAGATGGAGTAACGATAGGGAACTGCCGCCGCTCAGTGGTCGGAGCGGTGCAGGATCTTGTCGGCAAGGCCGGTGTCGTAGCCGACGCCCTCGGGCGTCAGGACAAGGGCGCGGGGAAAGTCGGACTTGATCAGGCCCTTGCGCTCCAGCGCCACCCAGACGGCGGGATTGGCCAGACCGTTCGCGTCCGCTGTCGAAACGACGGCGTCGCCCATATGGAAGTGATTGCCGTGGGCGTGGGGGAACTGATCGACCAGCAGCGAGCCTTCGGCTTCTTCCGGCGCTGGCTGGCCGATCAGGCGCCCGAGTTCCTGGATCAGCGTCAGGGTCTTGAGCTGCAAGGGGTTCAGCTTCAGCGGGTTGGTTCTGGGCGGCATGGTCGGCCTCGGCTTCTGATGAAAAAGAGTTACAGGGACATACCGAAACACGAACGGCGAATCCAGCGCTGCCCGCCCGGTGGGCAATGCGCAACAATCTGAAACATAAGTTTACTTGGGCCAAGACACCGCGCTATGGCAGTAAGGTGCAGTGCAAAATCGAAGTTTAAGATTTAGGCGAACATAAAATGTGCGGTATTATCGGTATCATCGGCAAGAACGAGGTCGCTCCCCTTCTGATCGAGGGTCTGCGGCGGCTGGAGTATCGCGGATACGACAGTGCCGGCGTGGCGACTCTCGTCAATGGCCGGATCGACCGCCGCCGGGCGGAAGGCAAGCTGGTCAACCTGGACCGCCGCGTCCAGGAACAGCCCCTTGCCGGAACCATCGGCATCGGCCACACCCGCTGGGCCACCCATGGCGGTCCGACCGAAACCAACGCCCATCCCCACGCCACCCGCAAGGTCGCCGTCGTCCATAACGGCATCATCGAGAACTACCAGGACCTCAAGGCCGAACTGGAAGGCCACGACCACCTGTTCGAGACGGAAACCGACACCGAAATCATCGTTCATCTCGTGACCTACTACCTGGACCGGGGCCTGGGTCCGGTCGAGGCGACGGCCGAATCCCTCAAGCGCCTGGAAGGCGCGTTCAGCCTGGCGCTGATCTTCGCCGGCGAGCACGACCTGATGATCGGCGCCCGGCGCGGCACGCCGCTGGCGGTCGGCTACGGCAACGGCAATGGCGAGATGTATCTGGCGTCCGACGCCTTCGCCCTGGCGCCGCTGACCAACCGCCTGACATATCTGGAAGACGGCGACTGGGTCGTCCTGAACCAGGGCTCGGTCGTGATCCGCAATGCGGCGGGCGAGCAGGTGGAGCGTCCGATCAAGCTGTCGGCCGTGTCCGGCGCCATGATCGGCAAGGGCGAACATCGCCACTTCATGCTGAAGGAGATCTACGAGCAGCCGCAGGTGATCGGCGACACGCTCAACGCCTTCGTCCAGGCGACGACCGGCCATATCTCGCTGCCCGATCTGCCGTTCGATCTGGCGGCTATCCCGCGCGTCACGGTAGTCGCCTGCGGCACCGCCTTCTATGCCGGAATGGTGGCGAAGTACTGGCTGGAGCAGATCGCCCGCGTGCCGGTCGAGTTGGATATCGCCTCCGAGTTCCGCTACCGCGAAGCGCCGATGCCGGAAGGAGGCCTCGCGCTGTTCATCTCCCAGTCGGGCGAGACGCTGGATACGCTGGAGGCGCTGCGCTACGCCAAGCGGCAGAAGCAACACATCATGTCCGTGATCAACGTCGCGGAAAGCACGATCTCGCGCGAGAGCGACGTGGTGCTGTCCACGCTTGCCGGCCCGGAGATCGGCGTCGCCTCCACCAAGGCCTTCACGACGCAGCTGACGGTGCTGGCCTGCTTCGCCCTCGCCGTGGCCCGAGCGCGCGGCACGATCACCCGCGAGCAGGAAGCGGAGATGTCCACAGCGCTCCGTGAGGTTCCCGCCCGCGCGGTCGATGTCCTGAACCACGACGAGCGCCTGCGCCAGCTTGCCCACGATGTCTCGGAAGCCCGCGACGCCCTGTATCTGGGACGCGGCACCAGCTACCCGATCGCCCTGGAAGGCGCTTTGAAGCTGAAGGAAATCTCCTACATCCACGCCGAAGGCTATGCCGCCGGCGAGATGAAGCACGGCCCGATCGCCCTGATCGACGAGAACGTCCCGATCATCGCCCTGGCCCCCAACGACAGCCTGTTCGAAAAGACCGCGTCGAACATCATGGAAGCGGCGGCGAGAGGCGGCAAGGTGCTGCTGCTGTCCGACGCCAAGGGCGTCGAGCGGATGGGTGCCAAGGTGACCTGGACCGTGACGCTGCCCGATGTCCACCCCTTCGTCGCCCCGATCCTCTACGCCATCCCGATGCAGTTGCTGGCCTATCATACGGCTGTCATCAAGGGCACAGACGTCGATCAGCCGCGCAATCTCGCCAAGAGCGTCACGGTCGAGTAGCGGGAAAGCTGAAAAATAAAGTTCTTTGAGGGCAGTTGTATAGATTGAAAGGGGATCATCTCGTGCGAGATGATCCCCTTTTTTATAGATCGAAATGAAAAACAGGTGATTTTATGTTTTGTTGTCGACGTGAGGTTCTGACAACATAGTCTTCATTGTTCCAAGATTCAGCCGCTTAACTATCATCAGTGTTCAAAATCTTCTGTATTGTTAAAATCGGTTATGAAATCTGTGTTGCTCATTGCGGGCATGCATCTTTGAGATATGTGTATATGTCCAGTAAATATATCAGTTCTGTAAATGTGTCAGTTCTGTAAATGCATATATTTTTCCTGTAGCTCGAAATATAGATTATCGCAGAGTTTTATCGTGAAATAAGATGTTCAGTTTGGTATGACGTCCTTCTGGATATGTAGCTGATTTGGCAACAGATACTTTCAGTATTCAGCCGTACATCCATTAAAAAGTCTTTGAGATGGCTGTATGATTATGCGCATATCCAGTAGTAATTACATGAATCAAATGCAAAGAGGAAAGAATGAGCACTTACCAGGGAACTTTCTCGGTCCAGAATCTTACTGGATTTGCCATCACCAATCTGACGGTGATGCATACCTGCAACAATAATGTGGATGTGATCCCATCTTCTACGCTCGCGATTGGTGCAACGAGCGAAACTGCAAAGCTGAATTCCGACGACGGATACGACGACTTTTGGACTGTCTGCTATACGCTGGGCGACAACGTCTATTCCTTCGCGCACTACAACTGCAACTTCGAAGAGAGCGATACAGGCGGGCTTTGCTCCATCGTCCTGTCGAATACCCAGTCGTTCTCGGTGGATACGCCCGAATCGCCGTCTTGCAGCGGCATCGGACTCAGCAGTTTCACCGCGTCCAGCGTTCAGTGACATTGCCACTGTACGCAAGCTTCTGAGTCACTTCGGCGACAGCCCGGAATTTTCATTGATGCCACCTTCCACTTTCCGGTGAAGGGCCAGACATGAAAAATGGCGCGGCAACCGAATGCCGCGCCATCGTCCGATCCGTCCGGGACTGTCGTGAGCCGGATTAGAAGTCGAGGCGGGTGCTGAAGACCGCCACGATGCCTTCGTTGCTGGCGGTGCTCACGCCGCCCAGTGCGTCGACGTTCCGCAGGTCCTCGTCCACATACATCACGTCCGCTTGTACCGTCAGGCCGGCCGCGATCGTGTAGGCGACGCCGCCGCCATAGGTCTTGTAGGACGAGGCGTAGGTGGACGGCAGGCCGGTTGCGACTTCGGGGCTGCCCTTGAAGCCTTCGGCGTCGGCATAGGTGAGGCCGATCGCCACCGGACCAGCCGTGTAGCTGACGCCGACATGCCAGGCCGTGCTGTCGCCCGACGTTGCGGGAGCGCCGGAAACGGCGTTGTAGTCGTCGGCGTCGATATAGCCGCCGCCGACCTTGAACCCGCCGTAGCCGACCTGAGCGCCGGCCTGCCATGCGAAGAAGTCTTCCAGCGACGGTCCGCCGACGGCACCCAGATCCTGACCCGTCGCCGTGCTGGCGGTGGCGCCCAGCGCCAGGGAGAAGCCGGAGAACTCGCCGGTGTAGTTGGCGCCGAATTCCCAGAAGTCCTTGTAGCCGCCGGCCGTCTTCAGGGGGACGACGTTCTGCGCCTCGCTGTCGCTCTGCGTGGCATAGCTGACACCGGCCTGGATGCCGGCAAAACGCGGCGTGATGTACATGACCTTCGTGGAGTCGCCGGCATCCGGAGCCTGAACGAGGCTGCCCGTCGGGGCGCCGCCGAGAGCGAAGCCGGCCAGCGGACCGGCATCCGGGGTTACGGCCAGGAAGTCGTAGGCGTCGCCGTCGATCTGCTCGATGCCGACCAGGGGAGCGTAGATGGCAAGCGTATCGGCCGCGCCGTCGAAGTCGCCCAACTCGATACGGCCCCAGGTGCCGCCGATATAGACCGACGCTTCGTCGGTGCCGACCCCGGTATCGCCACCGCCGCCCGTGCTGTTCTGCAACTCGATCTTGGCGCCGTACAGCAGGCCGTTGTCGGCCTTGCCATCGGCGCGGACGACGATCTCGGTCTCAAGCTGGAACTCGCGGCTGGTCCGGTTCGACGCATCGTCGTCGTAATAGGCGCCGAAGAACTCGGTATAGCCACCAAGGCTGACGACAAGCTGCGCCTGGGCGCTTTGCGCATACAGAGCCGCGGCGGTGATGGCCGTGCCGGCGAGAAGAGCTTTTTTCATGACAGGTTCCTGATCGGATCGAAAAGTTTCGGCTTCGCGGCCTTGATGAAACTCACGATTTGGATCAGACGCAACAATAACAATAACAAGCCATGATCAAGCTGCAATCATAATGCAATACAGCAACAAAACAATCTAATTACGGTAAAAAGCCTATTAAAAATAAGTCATTTTAATAAACACTTCATAAGATTTGTGAGATTCCAGTATTTGGATACTGAAGAATATTATTGGTAACTCAAATGGATATTTTGAAAAGGCATCGTGCTCTTATAATCGTCAAAGCTCTAATGCAATGGGGCGGCCTTCAGAAATCGCCCCCGGTCGGCCGAAGTGATCCGGACGTCGAACACGTCTCCCTCGCGGTCGAGGGTCAGCGGAACGTCCACGCCTGCCTCGCCCAGCGCCCAGATCGCGCGGTAGAAGCCTGCTACCGATTTGATCGGATTGCCCGCCACCGCGCGTATGGCATCGTCGGCCCGCAGACCCGCCCGGCGAGCCGGTCCGTCGCCCGCCAGCCCGATGACCACGACGCGGTCGTCAGCGTCTTCGCTCGTATACAAGCCAAGCCAAGGTCGGACGGGGCCGGTGACCCGGCCGAGCGTCAGCAGATCGTCAAGGATGGGCTTGAGAGGATCGATCGGCACGATCATGTTCAGCGGCAGGATATCGCCGCCCGGAGCCTGATGCTGAAGCTGAAGCGATCCGATTCCCAGAAGGTCGCCCTGAGGCCCGATAAGCGGCGCGCCTCCCCAGTGAGGATGCGCGGGGGCTGTGAAGATCGCGTCTTCCAGCAGGTATTCCCAATAGCCGGCGAATTCCTGGCGCGCCACGACCTGCGCCGCGATGGAACGGGTCTGGCCGCCGGCGCCGCCGACGACCACCTTCGTGCCGGCTTTCAGCTTGCTGGAATTGCCCATCAGCATCGCCGGCACGCCAAGTGGGGCCAGCGCCTGAACAAGTCCGAATCCGGATGTGTAGTCGTAGGCCAGCGCGTGACCGGCCACCGCGCGCCCGTTCGCCGCGGTCAGCCAGATCTGCTCTGCTTCCGTGATCAGATATCCGATCGTCAGGACAAGGCCATCGTCGCGGATCACGACACCTTGGCCGAGACGCTCGGTGCCCAGAGACTCCGCGGTGAACGCATCGGCCGGTATCGTGGCGCGCAAGGATACGATCGACGAAAGCGCCTTATCGAGGTCGTAGTCCAGCGACCGGGGGTCAGGCTGAAACTCCGGCGGGATTTGCCAAGAATCAGATGATCGCATCGATTACCTCGCAGTCGGCGGCCCCCGGCTCGGGAGCACCTTCATAACAAGGTAGGGTGTTGGTAATGTCCTGTGTAGGGAAAATTAACCGTCGGGGCGGCTGCGAGCATCCGCGCCGAGCGCATATCAGCCCACTGCATCACTTTTTCGATGCCGCTTCAAACTCAATCGCGTATCCTTAAATTAATTTAATCCCAAAATTTCCGCTAATATTTCTCGGATGTTTTACCTCCGCGAAGTCCGGAATTTTCGCCGCTTGTGGCACGTCGCTTTGGAAACGGCCCGGTGAAAGACTTTTAGCCCAAGTCTTCCTGATCGAGGCGTTCAACCCGCCTCAATGGCGGCCGGTATTCATGGATGGAGGCGACAGTGGTCAGGAACGATATCGAAAGTCAGCGGGAGCGTGCCCGTCTGAACCGGATGGAAATCATCGACGCGAAGCTGTCCCGGCGCGAAATGATGAAGTACGGCCTGCTGACCGCAGGTGGCGCGCTGGTCGCCAAAAGCGGGCTCAGCATCCGGGCCGCCTCCGCCGGCGGCGCCGTTACGAGCCCGGCCACCACGCCCTTCATCGAACCGATGCGCCTGCTGAAGCCGCATGTCGGTTCCCGGTTGCAGGACGATCTGGATCATTGCACCGCCACGGTATCCGACGATCCCAAGGAGGCCGCTCGCGCTGTCCACCAGCTCTGGAACGGCAACGAACCGCAGGTCGTCTACAATTTCACGCAGAAGCCGCGCCTCTACCGGCCGCATCCCAAGCTGGCCGAGCAGAATATCTGGACGTTCCGCGACTTCAACAAGGACACGGAATCGCCGCTGGCCATGATCCATGCCCGCTACGGCGAGCCGTCCATGGTCTACAGCCACAACGAACTGCCGGCGAACCACAAGGGTTACGGCAACCCCATGGTCACGACGCATCTCCACAACGCCCATAATGCGTCGGAAAGCGATGGCAACCCGACCGACTATTTCGGCCCCGGAACCTACAAGACCTTCCATTACCCCAACATGTACGCTGGCGGCGACGAGCGCGAGGCCTTGGGCTTCCTGTGGTTCCACGACCACTGCATGGACTACACCTCGCAGAATGTCTACCGGGGACTGGTCGGCACCTATCTGTTGTTCGACCGCTACGACAGCGGCAACGAGGAGGACACGGACTCCAAGGCCATCCGGCTGCCCAGCGGCAAATACGACGTTCCGCTGGTGATCGAGAACAAGGTCTATGACAAGAATGGTGTCGCCTATTTCGACCTGTTCAACCTGGACGGCATCATCGGCGACAAGTTCCTGGTCAACGGCAACGTCCAGCCGTATTTCGAGGTCGACCGCCGGCGCTACCGCTTCCGCCTTCTGAATACCGGACCGTCCCGCTTCTATCAGTTCAAGTTCAGCAACGGCATGAAGTTCTGGCAGGTCTCCAACGACGGCAACCTGCTGCCTTTCCCGATCGAGCGCGACAGCGTCAGCATGACCGTCGCCGAGCGGATGGACATCGTCGTCGATTTCTCGGGCGTCACCGACAACATCGTCTATCTGGTCAACGTGCTGGAGCACAAGGACGGCACCGGCCCGACCGGCAAGATCCTGTCGACCAGCGTCGGCGACAAGATCCTTCAGTTCCGCCTTGGCGCCAAGGTGACCGACAACAGCCGCGTGCTGACCAAGACCACCGAATTGCGCCGGCTGCCTGACATCAACATGAGCGAGGTCAAGAAGGAGCGGAACTGGGTCTTCAACCGCCGCAACGGCGCCTGGGTGGTCAACGGCGAGTTGTTCAACCGCAACGTCGTCAATGCCCGCTGCCAGAAGAACACGGCGGAGATCTGGAACATCACCAACGCCTCGGGCGGCTGGTCGCATCCGATCCACATGCATTACGAGGAATTCCAGATCCTGTCGCGCAACGGCGTCCCGATCAAGGACGGCGATCCGGAGAAGTCCCGCAAGGACGTGATCTGGCTGCACCCGAACGAGACGGTGAAGATCTTCGTCCGATTCCGCGACTTCACCGGCAAGTATCCGCTCCACTGCCACAACGTCGTCCACGAGGACCACGCCATGATGGCGCGCTACGACGTGGTGGACGACGCGTCCTCCTGATCCGGCGTTCGATTTTTACAGGTGTGGTTCAGGAGGGATGACGCGATGGACATGCGCAGACGGCAATTTCTGGTGAGTGGTGCGGTGATCGTCGGTGGCGTCCTCCTGGGCACCACGATGGCGGATCTGATCGGCCCGGCGGAGGGCGAGAGTTTCGACGGCTCTCCTGACGGCAGGTTCCCCAATATCGTGCTCCACGGGCACGATGGCGGGGCCTACCGCTTCTACGACGACTTGATCCGCGACAAGATCGTCCTGATCAACATGTTCTTCACCGGCTGCGGCGACATTTGTCCGCTCAGCACCCAGCATCTCGTCCAGGCTCAGGAGATGCTGGGCGACCGGGTCGGCCGTGATATCTTCATGTATTCCATCACCCTCAACCCCGAACTGGATACCGAGCCGGTGATCAGGGACTATGCCGAGACCTACGGCGTCGGACCCGGCTGGCTGTTCCTGCGCGCGTCGAGGGACGATACCGAACTGCTCCGCCGTGCCCTCGGGTTCGTCGATCCCGACCCGGCGCTCGATGCCGACCTGGAGACTCATATCGGTGTCGTGAAGTTCGGCAACGACGCCATCGGCCGGTGGGGTGCATGCCCATCCTTTGCCGACGCCGAGGAGATCGTCGCCGGCGTCCGGACGCTGGACCCGATCAAGCGGGCGTAAGCCTGGACCTCACGAGTTTCGGGAGCCTTTCCTGCGGCACGGCGTTTCCTCCTGGATCGATTTCAGGGCGAAGGGCGGGGCCTGTGTACGTTGGACTGAAGAAACTCGGTATTCTACTCGGCGGCTTGGCGGTGGCGGGTGTATTGGGAGCCGTCCTCTTCGCCTGGTCGGGGCTGTACAATGTAGCCGCGACCAGGGGGCATTGGGCGGTCACCGACTGGTTCCTGCATTTTGCGATGCGCAATTCCGTCAAGACTCAGTCGATGTCGGTTCCCAGTCCGCCCCCGCTGGACGACGTTGCGATGATCCGCCTGGGCCTTGGGCATTATCAGGGCGGATGTGCGCCCTGCCACGGTGCTCCGGGCTTCGACGGCAGCCCCATTACCGGCGAGATGCTTCCCGCTCCCCCATGGCTTCCGGCAACCATCCCGGCCTGGACGGACGAACAGCTGTTCTGGATCGTCAAGCACGGCATCAAATACGCCGGCATGCCGGGCTGGGTCGCGCAGAGCCGGGACGACGAAGTCTGGACCGTCGTCGCCGCGATCCGCAGCCTGCCCGACATGACCCGAGAAGAGTACCGGCGCCTCGCCATGGGTGAGGCGGGTGGTATCACCGGTCGGGGATCGGCCGGGGAGGGATTGACCGTCTGTGCCCGCTGCCATGGTGACGACGGCGCCGCGAACGGCCATGTTCCCCGTCTGGCGGGCCAGAAGCGCGAGTACCTGGAGCATGCGCTTCGCTCCTATGCCACCGCCGAGCGGTCGAGCGGCATCATGGGGCCGGTCGCGGCGGAACTGAGCGACCGGGAGATCGCCGATCTGGCCGCCTTCTACGCGGACATATCAGACGTTCCTTTCCCGGAAGAGGCGGCGGCGGAAGCCGACCCCGAACCCGATCTGCTGACGCTGGGTGAGCGGGTCGCCGTGCGCGGTGTGCCGGACGGTGACGTTCCCGCTTGCGCGGGCTGCCATGGCGTGGACGGTCTGGCTGCTGGCAAGGACCCGCGTTTTCCCGCCATCGCCGGCCAGAGCCGCCACTACCTGGAACTTCAGCTTCGCCTATGGCGTGACGGTGCTCATGAGCCCGGCCCAGTCGGCCAATTGATGGCTTCGGCTTCCAAGGAATTGACCGACGAGCACATCCGGGCGCTGGCGCTCTATTATTCCATTCCGCCCAAGCCGCAATCAACGGCGGCTGCGGCGGAGTAGGGGAGCGAAAAGCCGGCGCTTCTATTCGCGCGGAGCCACCGCCGACAGTACGACGCGGGCACGGACCACCAGCTTTTCCGATACGTTGACCGGGCCGTCCTGGGCCGGCGCCGCCGCCATGGCCATCGGCTGCATGTCTTCACGGGTCTTGCGCGCATAGGCCATCGGCGGCTGGTCGGCGAAGTCGATGTTGCCGATGCGGAACTTCCGGCCTGGAAAGCTCCGTTCCAGCGCGTCCAGCTCCGAAGCCGCCTTGCCGTAGATCTCGGCGCGGAGGCGGGCACGCACGGCCTCGGTCTCGGCAAGCGTGGGAGTGAACTCGATCGAGCCGATCCGGAGTTGCAGACCGGGCCGGCTGGCCTGACGCGCCTTGTCGCTCAGACCTCCCAGTGCCGTTTCGGGCAGGCGGGCTTCTGCCACGGCGCGCCAACGCTCCAGGCCTGCCTGATCGGTCGAGCGGTCGAAGCTGACGATCCGCCATTGCGTACCTGGGGTAAGTCCGTTGATCGCCGTCAGAAGATCGGAGCGCTGGGTACCGGCGTCGGCTCCCGAGGCGGCGGCATCGGCGGAGACCGTAACGCGAGCGGTTTCGGTCCCGACCCAGTCTTCCGCCGTCAGGTCGAGCACCACTTGATCCATTACCGGCGGCGGAACCTGAGCCCAAGCCGGCGGAGTCGTTGCAAGCGTGAGGAAGAGTGCCAGCGGGGCGAAGACTCGCTTCATCAGTGGAAAAGCTCCGGAATACGGTTCAGAAATCCAGATCCGCGTAGTGGGATGGCGGTGGATTGCCGGGCAGGGTGTCCGACAGCAAAGGGCGGAAGCTGCGGCGCGACTTGATCCGCGAGTACCAGAGGCGGGCTTCCGGATGTTCGTCCCAGGGCACGTCACCCAGATAGTCCACTGCGGACAGGTGCGCGCCGGCGGCAATGTCGGCCATGCTGAAATCGTCACCGGCCAGCCAGTTTCGACGCTCCGCCAGATAGGCGATGTAGTCGAGATGGTAGTGGATGTTCTGCAAACCCGCCCGGATTGCCGGGGCGTGCGGATAGCCCCAGCCGAGATAGCGCTTGATCAGCTTCTCGCCAACCAGGTTCTCGGTTACCTCCGCGTTGAACTTGTTGTCGAACCACGCGGTCAGACGGCGTGTTTCGGCCCGCTCCGCTGGGTCCGATCCCAGCAGGGGTTTGTCCGGATAGGCCTCGTCGAGGTATTCGCAGATGGCGTTCTGATCGGCCAGGATCGGGCCGTCGTCCGGCTCGACCAGGACCGGGACATCGCCCGCCGGGTTCATCGCCAGGAACTCGGGACGCCGGTCGGAGATCTTCTCGACCTGCATTTCGAAGTCGAGCCCTTTCTCGCCCAGTGCGATGCGCACTTTGCGGGAGGACGGTGAGAGCCAGAAGTGAAACAGAGTTCGCATGGGGTCGGGACAATACCGCAAGCTTTCCCCCAAACATAGAGTCCGGTAGAGGACATATGCCCATTGATGTGACTAAACGGCGGCAATCAGGCGCTGCTGCACGACCCGAAGGGCGGGAAGGCGTATGGTTACCGTGGTTCCGACGCCCAGAACGCTGTCTATGGCCAGCGAACCGCCATGAAGATTTACCAGTGAGCGGGTAATCGGCAGGCCGAGACCGGTACCCGATTCGCCCGCCATATAGGCGTTGCGGGCTTGGCCGAACGGTTCGAGCACCTTCGGGATCTGATCGGCAGCGATCCCGATCCCGGTGTCGCGTACCGCCAGCATGACATCGCCGTTCTCTTCCTGACGTCCCGAAACCTCGATCTCGCCGCCGCGTTCGGTGAACTTGACGGCGTTGGTCAGCAGGTTGATCAGGATCTGCTTCAGCGCCCGCTCGTCGCCCATCACGACCGGCAGCGGCTCGATCTCGGAGCGCAGCGTCAGGTCCTTGCGCAGCGCCCGCTCGCGGACCAGCCGGACGACAGGCTCGATGATCCGGCTGAGGTCGACCTGTTCTTCCTCCAGCTCATAGCGGCCGGCTTCGATCTTGGACAGGTCGAGGATGTCGTTGATCAGGCTCAGCAGATGGCGGGCGCTGTCCAGGACGTTGCGGTTGTACTCACTGTAGCGCGGCGAGCCGAGCGGGCCGAAATAGCCCTGGTCCATGATCTCGGAGAAGCCCAGGATCGCATTCAGCGGCGTCCGTAGTTCATGGCTCATATGGGCCAGGAACTCCGACTTGGCGCGACTCGCGGCTTCCGCCAGACCGCGCGCCTCCTCCGCTTCCCGGCGTGCCTGATCCAGCTTGCGGGCGAGCACCGACAGGTCGGCGGCCTGCTGTTCCAGCCGGTCGCGGGCCTGGAATATTTCCTGCTCGCGCCGCTTCTGGTCGCTGATGTCCATCAGCACGCCGACCGACATGCTCTTGCCGTCGTCGACATAGTCGCCGACGGCAAGATAGGCCGGAAAAGTCCGGCCGTCGCGGGTCCGCGCGATGACTTCCCGCGCGACGCCCAGATGGGGCAGGTTGGCGAGCGCGGAGCAGGGCATCGGCGGGATCAGAGTGTCGATCGTCAGCCCCTTGGCTTCCGCCGCCCGGTAGCCGAACAACTGCTCCGCCGCCGGATTGAACAACTGGATATGGCCCTTGTCGTCATGGACGATGATGCCGGTGACCGCAACGTCGAGGACCGCGCGCAGCCTCGCCTTGCTGTCCGCCAGCGCCCGTTCGTTCTGCCTCAATTCGGTCACGTCCTGGATGATACCGAACAAGCGCGTGATCTGGTCGGTTTCGTCCCGGCTGCGGGTGAACTCCTCGCGGACGTGGCGTTCGGTCCCGTCGGGGCGGACGATGCGGTACTCACGGGTGCTGTCCGGTCCGTCGGTCGGGTCGCCGTCGTTCAGGCGTGCCCTGTCGTCGGCATGGATCGATGCGCGCCAGTTTTCCAAGGTGGGCAGAATACCGGGGTCCCATCCCCAGATGTCGTAAAGGGTATCCGACCAGACCACGCGCCCGCTGGTCAGCTCGATCGTCCACCAGCCGATGCCGGCGATCCGCTGCGCCTGCCTCAGACGTCGCTCGTTCTCGCGCAGGCGCTCTTCCTGCCGCTCCCGCTCCGTCACGTCGTTGGCCGCGACCACCAGGAACAGCCGGCCCGATGCGTCGGAGAAAGCGCCCGCCGTGATCAGGACGCGGCGCGACCGTCCGTCTGAATGGCGGAGCTTCAGGATCATGGGCGCCTGGGTCTCGCCGGCGCCGGCGGCGCGCAGCAACTCGTGCGCCCGGTTGCGGTCGTCGGGCGGGAAGATTTCCGTGAAGGGACGATAAACCAGTTCGGTTTCGCCGACGCCGCACAGCGCACCATAGGCCGCATTGGCCCTGACTACCCGTCCGGAACCGTCGACCATGCAGAAGCCGGTCCCGGCCGCGTCGTAGGTCTCGGACAACAGGCCATGGGCGAGTACCTGCTTGCGGTACTGCCGCAGCATCACCAGCACCAGACCGGTGAAGCTCAGCAGGACGACGGCGGCCATCGTGACGTGCTTGTTGAGACTCTCCCGCCATTCCTCCAGGATGTCCTGTTCCGCGAGGCCGACCGCCACATAGAGGGGGAGGGCGCTGATCTGGCGGGAGGCGATGATGCGGTTGTGCTGATCGAAGCAGCACTCGGATGCCAATTGCGCGACCTTTGGAGCCCCCGAATCTTCCTGTCGGCGAATTTCCGCAAGCAGCTTAGGGTTCGCAAGCTTATGGGCGACCAGATCGCCGCGAAATGGATTCGACGACAGGATGGTGCCGTTCGCATGCATCAGGAACAGGATGCCCTGCTGGCCGGCGCTCAGGGACTCGAAGAACCGGTTGGAGATTTCCGGCCGGATCGCGGCGGCTACCACGCCGCTGAAGGCACCGGTATCGGGACGTCCGATGCGCCGGCTGATGGGAAGATAGAGTTCAGTTCCCCCATCCTCCATCAACGGCTCCCCGACGAACAGGGGGCCGGCATTGCGCAATTTGGGGATGGCGGCCTGCACGTCGAAGTAGTCCAGGCCCTTGACGCTCTGCGGCACTGCGGGGAAGCGATGCGAGTGCAGTCGGACGATGCCATCTGCTCCGATGATAAGCATGTACCGGACTTGCGAAACCTCGCCGGCTATGCCGCTTCCTTCCAGATGGGCGAGGTTGTGCCAGTCCGCCCAGATGCCTCCGGACTGGTCGACATTTCTGAGCGAGAAGTACTTGATGGCGTTGCGGAGTGCTATGTCGTTGATTTCGACCATGCGGAGCATGTGCTCCGCCGCAAGGTTGGCCAGGGCGCGGGCCTTGTCCTGCGCTTGAACGACGATATCCTCACGCGTCTTCCACTCGGTAAAGCCAAGAAGGCCCGCAACCAGAAGTACCAATCCGGCATATAAGCTCAGGAAGATGGTCGGCGTTACGCGCTGCTGATTCACGAGCAATCCAGGGGTGGTGCTTGCCGTGGTGACGGCTGCCAGAATCCGGAAGCTTCGTTTTTAACACGAAAGGATAGGTCGTAGTCAATTGGGGTGGTTGCGACCTATTGCAGCAATTACTTACGATAGAGAATGAAGGGATCTTCTGGAGGTGCCGGTGGTGCTTCCACCACCCAGCCATTGCGCTCGTAAAAGGCTCGGGCGTTGCGGTTCGCGGCCAGACAGCGCAGCCGGGCAGGGCGCGAAAGATGGGCGCAGGCGCGGTCGAGCAGGGCCGTTCCGATGCCGTGGTGCTGCCAGTCGGGATCGACGAACAGGTTCTGAATGAAACTGGCCGGCGGGTAGATCGAGGCGAACCCGACCACCAGCTTGCCGATTTCCGCGACCCAGACTTCCTCGTCCTCGACCGAGCGGCGATAGTCGTCAAGGTCGAAGGGAGCTGCGG